>JAJYDO010000092.1 GCA_021777355.1 Actinomycetes bacterium
GAGCCAGTCAAACTTTCAATCTCTACTCTCTTGTCCCAAGCGATGCCATAGTGGATGTAATGGGGTATTACGAAACAAATGCCCCATTAAGTACTCCAGTAGTTACCTCAGTTACTCCAAATAGCGGAACTACACAAGGAGGTGATGAAGCAACAATATTGGGATCCGGATTTCTTTCAAGTTCTGTGGTTTATTTTGGCAACACCAAGGCAAGTTCAATTGTGGTAACAAGTCCTACTTCCATATTGGCCACAATACCCGCTGAGAGTCCCAATACGGTGGACGTAGTAGTTGGGAACGCTGTGGGAAATTCCTTGCTAACAGGTGGAGATAAATTTACCTTTGAGGCTTCTTGGCATACAGTTGCAACTTATCCTTCCGCTCAATTCGTAAGTGCCGGGTCATCTTGCCCTGCAGTTTCTATTTGCTATGTAGTGGGCTCGATAGGTGGAGTTGGGGCAATTGTCTATAGCAATGACAGTGGTACTTCCTGGCAACTCCTGCAAGTTTCAAGTCAAATCACACCTCTTAGAGCAATTAACTGCCCTGACGTAAATGTCTGCATCGCGTACGGCAATCAAGTTATAGTGACATCTGATTCGGGAAAATCGTGGAGTATGGCTAATCTTCCTTCCGGCGCTGATGTCTTGAACGAGGTATCGTGTCTTAGCGTCAGCGTCTGTTTGGGTAGTTCCAGGGGAATATTGTTGAAAAGTACAGACGGCGGATTAAATTGGTCTGCTGATTCAATATTTTCAAACCTCTCTATAGATTCCATCGACTGCCTTACAACGACAACTTGCTATCTGAGTGCGTATTCGCAATATTTTCCTCCTAATCCCCCGGTGGGTACTGTTAATTACTCTATTTTTACCGGATTCATATTCTTATCCACGGACGGAGGAGTCGGCTGGGTGAGAAAGTACATCGTAAATGACTACGCGACAAATAACTTGACTTGTTCATCCATTTCTACTTGTTATGTCGATTTGACCGACTTTTATCCTAGCGATGAGATCGCGAAGACTACTAATGGTTGGAACTCGATTACACAATTACAGACTCCTTTTAACAACTACTTTGTAAACGCGATGGATTGCCCTACTCCAGAAGAATGCATTGCATCTATTAGCGGTAATATTAATTTCACCTATGACGGCGGCATCACCTGGACTGCGGTAAATGAAAATTCATTAAGAAGCACCAGTGTTCTTGGAGTTACAAACATAACCTGCATAGCTTCACTATGCATTGCAAGCGGACCTGAATTCAACGGAATATTTCTTTCAATTAATGCAGGAAGTGTTTGGAACAGTGAGAGTATTCCTTTAAATGTGATTCCTGATTTAGAGTCTATTTCATGCACTAATGGAATGACCTGTATTGCCGGTGGGGGAGAACTTTACACATCAAATAGCGGAGTGAATTGGACCGATGAACCACTCCTCCAGCGGTCTACATCTGCAGAATGCTTTCCTAATGGGACTTGCTACGTCCTTTTCGATGGCAGTGTCTTTAGTGAGTCAGTAGGAAATATAACAATTGAGTCCATATCTACCGGAGGCCAATTTGGCCTAGGCAACACTCTCGAATGTAGTTCTCCCCAATTTTGTGTTGAATCAATTAATCCAGCATTGTTCGGCGAAAGCTATTTCTATACGACTGATGGCGGGTACAAGTGGAGCACTTTTCCAGTGCTGAACAACAGTGGAACGAACTTTTTTGACTGCGTAGCCGTAGGCGTTTGCGCAATAGTAACTAACGTAAATAGTATTTCTCAATCCGTTGCATTTACAAGTGATATGGGAGGAAGCTGGAGCAGTTCAAGCGTATCTGACACTGGAGGTAACTTAGTTTTATTTACCTGTGCAAGCGCAGGCATTTGTAGCATTGTTTTGCAAAGTGGAAATGTAATAACTATAGAATCGACCCAAAACAGCGGAAAGAGTTGGTCCACGTTTTCAATTAGCCAAATTGTCAGCATTAACTCAATGAGTTGCAATCCAAATTTGACATGTTATCTGGTTGGGAAAGGATATGGCGGCGGTGTTATCTATGTTTCAAATGACGGCGCAGTAAGTTGGCGGTCCCAAGCAGTCCCTAGCGACGTGGCGTCCGTGAATTCAATTTCCTGCATATATCAGCAAGCATGCCTTGCCGTTGGTACTTCTACTGAAGATGGAGGGGGTGCTGATATTGTCAAATATTCATAGGCGATTTGGAAACATTAGAACAGGTGCTCGCCACTTGATCAATTCCAGCCGATTTGATTCAGTCAAAGCCATTAGTTCCATTTGGACAAATTCATCTATGGTAGAAGCGTGCTTTTCATTTGTTTCCTGGTGCCGAAAATTCAAGTTCGCAAAAAGGGTTAGCTTATTCAAATTTTCCAAGAGTCGTTCGTTGAAGTCTCAATTCGTTGTTAATTTGCATAATTTGTCCTTTCAAGCTACTGGTTTTGATCCGAGTAATTGTCTTGAGAGCCGCAAACGAGAGGAGCAGATTCAGTGAGGCTGATTAAGTTCCTTTTAGCACTGTCAATATTGTCGGGTAGTTTATTTTTACATACCGTACTTGAAAGAGCTAACCAGGCAGTAGCAGCAACATCGCAGGAAAATACTTATGTTCCGATAGCTCCAGTGCGAATTTGTGACACAAGACCCGATCAAACAGGAGTAAGCACAAACCAATGCAACCAAAACGGGGCCGGAGGAACACTTGAGCCAAATAGCTCAATAAATGTGGCTGTGGCCGGAAGCGCTTCAATTCCGGTTGGGGCAACGTCGGTAGTGGCAAACATTACTGCTACCGATACTCTAGGTTCTGGTTACCTTTCGGTTTACCCGATAGGAGGAGGATTTCCAACTGAGTCAATTCTGAATTTTACTAAAGGTGAGACCGTATCTAATCTAGTCGAGGAAGGTATAGGAAATGTAGGCGCAATCGAGATACAGTTAAACGCTAGCAAATCCTCAGCCGACGTCATTGTGGATGTACTTGGCTATAGTGTTCCAACTTCTTCATCTTCTATCAACAATTACACCTCGATTTCCCCGGTTAGGCTCTGTGATACAAGGCCTGATCAAACAGGAGTATCCACTAATGAGTGCAATGCGAACGGAGCAGGCAATACTTTGGGACCTGATTCCACAATTAATGTTCCGGTTTTCAATCAAGATGGAATCCCTCAGGGAGTCAGTGCTATTGTGGCTAATCTGACAGCCACAAATGAGAGCGCAGATGGGTATATGAGCATATATCCAACCGGAAGCCCAAGACCAAATACTTCCAACTTGAACTTTACAAGTGGCGAGAGTGTTTCAAATAGGGTAATAATTCCAGTTGATCCTCTAACCGGGGATGTAACGATATATAACTTCCAAGGCCTTAGTGACGTTATTTTAGATATCAATGGATACTATGAAAATAGCTCCGGTTCACAGTTCATCCCTATTTCCCCAACGAGGATCTGTGATACAAGACCTGACCAGGTTGGAGTCACAACCAATCAGTGTAACAACAATGGAGCAGGCGCCAGTCTAGGAGCATCTTCTACAATCTCAATTAGTACAAGTACAATCTCCTCTATTCCCACTAATGCCAACGCTTTGGTAGTTAATGTAACTACTACAGACTCAACATCACCAGGATTTTTCACAATCTATCCAAGTTCCACCACATCAGTGCCAGTAGTATCTGATCTGAACTTTTCTGGTGGTGAGACTAGAGCCAACATGGACATAATCGAAATAGGAGCCAGTCAAACTTTCAATCTCTACTCTCTTGTCCCAAGCGATGCCATAGTGGATGTAATGGGGTATTACGAAACAAATGCCCCATTAAGTACTCCAGTAGTTACCTCAGTTACTCCAAATAGCGGCCCATTGAGCGGAGGGAACGTTGTAACTATAAATGGAACTGGGTTTTCAGGGGCGTCCGATGTTCGTTTTAGTTACAATTCGGCACTTAAATTTACCGTGAACTCGGACTCTTCGATATCGGCTACCGTGCCCCCTGGAGTAGCAGGGATTGCAGACGTCACTGTAACCAATATGCTTTTTGGCTCAACCTCACAACTTGGAAGCCAGTACACTTACCTTCCTGCTTGGAAGATAAGTCAATATTTCTCAAATCAAGCAGCTTCGCTACAAACTGTGTCCTGTCCTTCCAGCAGTTTCTGTATTGCAGGTGGTTATAGCATGACTGGGACTGCAGTCGAAATGGTCTCAAATGATGGGGGAATATCTTGGACACAAATGGTCTTAAGCGTGTACGCTTCCGATTTGGAATCAATTTCATGCCCAGCAGTCGACTTATGTTTTGCATATTTCGCAGCTCAAGAGACAAGGTTTCAAGGCCAACAGAATGAGATCGACGTGTCAGATGACAGCGGGAAAACTTGGGCCGCAGTCACTTCCGATGTTCAATTTGGATCAGTAATTACTTTGGATTGTCCGACAACCACCAATTGCTATGTCAGCGCATCTGGAAACTCGATTGTGGCCTACGTGTACTCAGGAGGGCAATTTTTACCTCAGAAAGGTAGTTTCAACACTAATGATTCCATCAACTCCTTGGATTGCACGAGTTCTCTCAATTGTTTGGCTGCGAATGTCTCGGCATTTCCACCCTTTGGATCGATTCAAGTAACTAATGATGGAGGAACTTCGTGGACCAACTTGCTACTCCCATCTGGAATTACAGGAATATTAAGTATTTCATGCCCAACTCAAACAAATTGCTATGCCTCTGCTACTGGAGGCCCAGGTTCTCTTATTTATTCGAATGATAGTGGTGCAAGTTGGACCTCGACTCCACTTCCAAATGGAGTGCTGGAGGTCGACAATATTTCGTGCCCAACAGTAAGTTACTGCGTTGCAGATGGTGTTGGTTCCGGAGGCAATTATTTCTTAATGGTCAGTTCCAATGGCGGCACCACTTGGTCAATCCAAAATAGAGATTCCGATATTGCCACGATTAATTCGCTGGTTTGTTTCTCAGCCAACGCGTGCGTCGCTATAGGCAGTACTGTGTCTAATCAAGGTGTAGCTCTTGATACCCAAGATGGTGGAGTTTCCTGGAGTGAACAAAAGCCACAAACTGGTATTAGCCAAATTAATTCAATTTCGTGCCCTTCAAGTATGCTTTGTTTTGGCGCCGGGGTAGATGCAAGCGCAAATGGAGCCATTATCGAAAGTTATGACGGGGGCAATACATGGACAAAATTGACTACTCCATCTGGGCTAGGAAGTTTTTCAAACATCACATGTATTGATATAAATTACTGTTATGCAATATCTGTAGTTTCAAACTCTATTCTTATGACCTCGAATGGAGGAACACTTTGGTCAATTATCGGCTCACCTGGCCAGTACAGCGTAGAAGGACCTTTTGCGTGCTCGTCTGACGTTAGTTGCATTGGAGTGGTAGGCGATCAGTTCGGAAATCAAAAAATGCTTTCAATCTCTAACGGATCCATAGTTTCTTCTGGTCCAATACCACCTGGTATGGCGTCTGTTGATACGTTAAACTGCTCTCTAGCTGGCAAGTGCTATGCAGGGGGAGTCAATACATTAGGCTATGGAGCAATAGACACTTCTTCAGATGGTGGCCAGACATGGAATGCGTCGAGCATCCCATCAGGGCTAGCATCCATCTCTTCTATTTACTGCCTTTCTTCTAACCTATGTTATGCAGCAGGCCAGATGAACACCTATATTGGACTTCTTAAAACAAGTGACGGAGGAATTTCCTGGCAACTCACAGTTGTTTCGACAGGTGACAATGCTTCTCACAATCCCATAGTTGCGTGCCAGAGTGCCTATATATGTTTTTTGATAGCATTTGGTTCTAACTTTTCTGCAATAGATCTATCCATCGATGGGGGAGCAACCTGGGTCAGTAATTCACCTTCAGATGTTTATTTCAATTTTACGACCTTGAACTGTTCTCCTTCTTCCGTTTGCCTCCTTGGCGGGAGCGGTCAAAGTGGATCTGAATTCGGTGGAGCGGGTGCCATCATTTTTAAATACATGACGTAAATGACTTAAACTTATCTTTGCAAATTCCCGCATCATAATTGCAACGAAGTGTATTCGCTCACCATCACAGCTTAAAAATAAGGCTCAAAACTGCAATTCCACATTTGATTTTAGTCCGCTATTTCATATCGAAATCATTTTGTGCGGATGTCATGAGGCCCGAGATGAGCTTCAAATGTTACTTTTTTGAATTTGGCACAACTTTAGTTTGCTTTAATCCAGAGGGGAAAAATGTTTTAGAATGTGAAAATCCTATATTTACCTTAGAAATCTACTCGTACTAAGTGGCCAACTGATTGAAAATCGAGAAAACAATATTCGGGCATATGAAAATTAGCTCTAGCTGGCAGCGTATGCAGGTCTCCAGCCCGGGGGCATAAATAAAAACCCGAGTAGATTTTTGGGCTTTGACTTAGCAATATTGCCAATAATATCGGCATACTGGTGAAAAGTAATCGTGATTGGGTTATAGGAATCAATATTGTGCACCAGTCCATAGCGAACGGTCTCGGTTTCTTTTTCAAATGTACTAAATAACTTATCCCAAACAATCAAAATTCCGCCAAAGTTTTTGTCCAAGTAGATTCCATTGGACCCATGATGAACCCTGTGGTGAGAAGGAGTATTAAATACCGCTTCAAACCAGCCAGGTAGTCTTTTAAATATCTCGGTGTGAATCCAAAATTGATATAGAAGATTTATTGCACCGGCCGTGGCAACCTGGAATGGGGAAAGACCAAGTAAGCAGAGAAATGGAAAAAATAACCACTCGCCAAAGCTTGTTACCGGCTGGCGAAGCGCCGTTGAAAGATTGTACTTTTGACTCGAGTGGTGTTGGACGTGATTGGCCCATAAAATGTTGATTCTATGGCTCGCTCGGTGATAAAAGTAGTAGACCAAATCCCAGCCAACCATGGCTAAGGACCACGCAACTATTTTATTTGGAATAGAGATGAATTTGTAGCCATAGGAAAATAAGGAGAGTTTTAGAGTTCCATATCCAAGAAAGATTCCTACAATAAGTGAAATCACTCCCATCGAGAGGCTTGCGAAAGTATCTCTATTCTCATAACCCTGCAGACTGTTTCTTGAGCCTTCTTTGCGCTGGCGCCGTCTCATTTTGTTGACTAGGTAAATCTCGGCCGCAATTGATAACGCGAAGTAAGGAAGCCCGATTATCAGGAAAATTGGACTTAGCATTATTTGCTCCTCTTCGATGAAAGTAGCTTTGTTTGGATATCACGGATCGATAGAGCGAGAGTAGCGAGAGTGTCTAGGAGTTCAACAGTTGTATCCTGTCCAGGCAGGACTAGCGAATTAATTGAGGCTCCTTGCGTGGCAAAAATTGTGAGCCAGACAACGTTTTTGGCTAGATCTGCATCAATGTCTAGTGCACTCGTCAGCACAGAAATCCCCACAGCCTCAAGTTCAATAATGTGATCCTTCAGAACTGTTGCAATTGTTTCGCGTAATTTTAGGTCGCGTCTGGCGACACCATACAACTCATAAACGGCGCCTAATTTTTCGTCAGTCATAATTGACCACAAAAGGGAGATCAATTCATTTGGACTTATGGGTGAATCTCCTGGTGATTTGGGAACGAAAGAGTCTATGAAGTTATCGCGAAGCAATCTAAAAATCTCTTCTACAACTTCTCCTAGGAGATCAGCCTTAGTCGGGAAGTGGCGAAATAACGCTCCATTTGAGAGGCCTGCTTTATGTGCCACTGCAAATGTTGTAAAACCTGGATAACCCTCAGCAACCAAAACCTCGATGCCCGCTTGGATCAGCCCGCCCTTGGTCATTTCTCGCCGTAACTGTTGAGTAACCATGAAAGCAGTATAGCATAAAAGAGAGAGTACTCACTCTATAAGATAGAAAGCTCGAGAAACCAAAATCTACCTGGAGAATTCTGAATCCTGTCTGCCATTTAAAAGGCTCATGATGGCTGCAGTTTTTTAAAATGGCAATTACCTAGAAGGTAATTCCATGCAATTTCGATTAAAAACTCGCCGGGAGAGCTGCTGCAACGGCTGCACAAAATGGAAGAATAATAAGGAGCAAAACTCCAAAAGTAGCAAGCGCACTAAGCAGCTTTTTCCAGCCTTTTATATGGTATTGTCGTCCATGATCGTCTAGCCCAGTACTTTAGTTACAACAAAGCCACCCATGTGGTTTGTTGTGCCCATTTGATTCGCAATCTTTCCTCTGTATCTACCATTGCCGGTCAGGATGTTTGG
>JAJYDO010000093.1 GCA_021777355.1 Actinomycetes bacterium
TTGCAATATCAATTATTCTTTATCTTTGTTGATGAAAAATATTCTTCAACTTTGGTTGGCAATATGATTGATGCAAATGGCTTATCGTACACCACTCGATGGGACTCTACCCCGCCAAGGAGAGGTAATCGCAAAGGATCTGTTGAAAAGTCAATACATTTTGCTACTCAGAGATTCTTTAGAACCATGACTGCTACAACAATTGGTGAGGCTCAACGCCAATTAGACCGATTTTGTGAATCAATTGCAGATAAACGACCTCGCTCTATTGCCAAGTTGGAAGCAATCACAGGACCTGATAATTTGGCTTCATTTCTACGTGAAATAGGTCGCAATAAGCCAAGAGTATGTGATCTAGCACAGTTGGAACCCTTACGTAAGTTGCCAGACTTTCTTTATCCGGCAACTATCTTAAAGACAGTAACTGTTGGACCCTCAGCACTTGTTGCCTGTGAGGGTAATTCCTATTCCGTGCCCCCGGGATTAGTCGGTGCCACGGTTAATGTTCGACGTCGTCTAGGAACAGAGAAGGTCGAGATTATCTCAGAAGCTGGTACTATTCTTGCCGAGCATACCCGCCATAGTCCAGGTTGTGGATATGTGGTGCGATCAGTAGATCACAAGGAGCTGCTCCAAAGTGAAGTCTTAGCTCGTTTCACTACAAAGTCACCGTGTAAATCAAAGCTAAACCGCCCACCTAGTAAAGAGGCACTTGAGGAAGCACGCAAACTACTTACAAGCGACGAAGTAGTTGTAGATCTTGGCACTTATCAGCGACTTGTAGAAAATATGGGCTTCAATGAAGATAGGGAGGCTATGAGATGATAGAGGACTCCATTTACCAAAAACTTAGATCTCACCTAGGGTATTTACACCTAAGTGCTACAGCCTTAGCTCTTTCATCTGAGCTCGATTATGCCAAAGAGAAAAACTTGAGCCATACAGCGTTTCTAGAGCGTCTATTGGGAATAGAAGTTGAAGCTGCAATTGGGAGAAGGCAGATCATATTGGAAAATATTGCTGCATTACCTGCTCCTTGGCGACTATCTGATTTTGATTTTGATGCTCAGCCCTCAATTGACAAAAAGATGGTAAATGAACTCTCAACTCTTCGATTCTTAGAAGATGCAACGAATGTGATGTTTATTGGACCCCCTGGAGTTGGGAAAACTATGTTAGCTATAGGACTTGCCAGGGCGTCAATAGATGCTGGGTATCGCACTTACTACACAACAGCTGCAGATCTAGTAGCAAAATGCCATAAGGCCGCTCTAGAAGGAAAATGGAGCTCAGTAATGCGTAACTACGCTACTCCCAAGTTATTAATTATTGACGAAATGGGGTATTTGCCCTTAGCAAGTGAAGCAGCTGCAGCTCTATTTCAAGTAATAACAACAAGATATTTGAAATCATCCACCATTTTGACAACAAATCTTTCAGTGGGTGCCTGGGGGAAAATCTTTGATGATCCCATGGTGGCAGCTGCAATGCTTGATCGGCTACTTCATCGAAGCGTTGTATTCAATATTGAAGGCGAGTCCTACAGGATGCGAAGTCATAGAGAGCGCTATGAGCGACTAGTTGGCAAAGGGGGTGACAAGAAGAATTTAACCACGTATAGTAGTAATAAACCAATCTCACCAAATCATTCAACTGAGGAATTTCAGTGAGCGACACTGGGGATTTTCGGTGAGCGCCATCACTTACTTCGTAATGCATTGATAAAGTAGGGGTCCTTCGCTATGACAGGTTATGCTGTCCTGCCAATAATGGCTACTATGACCCCCTCCGACTCCCTCTTGGCTGCCTGCCACTTCCCGGGGTCACCGGTTATAGGCAAACGCACTCCTCATTCCCACAGAATAAGGGTCAGTGAAGTAGGGCGCTGGCGCGGTTGCAGTTATCTGCAGGCCGGATCTCGATCAGGCCATATGGCAGCGTCTTTCAGCCACCAGCCCAAGACCCGCAGATGACCTGTAGGACTTACCCCGTTTCCAGCACCCCCTTCCCAAACCGTGCGTGAGGTTCTCCCTCACACGGCTTTCCCCCAGGCAGTCGACCAGTTGCATTCTGCCTTGCTAAAAGCGTTGGCTACTGGTCCAAGCATTAGCTCACAGTCCATAAACAACTCCGCTTAGCGGGTGAGTTGATAGCACTTAGGCAATCTCACTGTCATCTCTGTTTGCTTTGCACACCTGGCTAGAGGTCCTTTGCTACGACAGGTTATGTTGTCCTATCGATCATTGCTACTATGACCTCCTCCGACTTCCGCTCGACGCTCAACCATTTCCCGATTTTGCCGGTTATAAGTTTCGCCACTTCCCGGAGCAGTCCAGATTAGCAGCCTGGATCCTTTATGCCGGGGTCGAGACGGATCTCTCACGTTCCATGTTGAACTATACATACGTTCCGCTCTCATTACGCCGGAGGGTTCTTCAGTGCTGCGACTTCAAGATCTTCACACCTTCAATCGCCTTCGCCTTCCTACTACAGGCTCGGCTCCCTCTGTTTTCCGCTCTAGCGGGGAGAGTAACGACGCTTACGCAAGATTCCTCATCGTACGGACCGAATGTTTGCTAGCCACCTAAAAGCGACATTGTCATAGGGCTTCGACGGTTAGGTCTCCCCTTCCGCCGCCTATCAGCTACACCGCTGCTTGACCATTACGGTGACAGGACTTTCACCTGCAAGTTCAACATAACTTCGTGATACACAGGAGGGTCTCTCCAGTTCCCACAATAACCTTCTAATCATTCCACGTCCTTTGCGCCGGAGGGTTCTTTGATATCTGCTCCAAGTACAAAAATATCTTCCGTGGCCTTCGCCAGATCCAGACAAGCTCGGCTCCCTCTTTTTCCTGTTCTCACAGGGCAGGTAACGACGTTACAGACTTCACTTTATGTTGCGGACTGATTATTTGTTCCACCCCGCTTTAGAGCAGACCTCTCGATCTACGCTAGGGGCTTCACTACTAGGGACCTTGGCGTCTCCCTAGATCGAACTTTCATCGATTGGCTAATGTGAGCTTGCAACTCGGTTACGTCATATCTACCTCCTTTCGGAATATATACAGCGCCCGAGTTTCTGGACGCACCAGGATCCCCTGCGGAATGTAAGGGATCAGACGCGACTTGGCTTGAACTTAAAGATGTTTCTGTGGTATTAGCTGGGATTATGTAAAAGTTTTGAGCGGCTGAAAACGAGTAATTGGAGGAAAATCGCGGATACGCGTTATTTGAAGTTGTGCCTTTGAATTCTTCTCGGACCTGGGTTAGTTGCACTTTTACTGTCTTGGCAAAATTTCAGGCGAAACTGCCCTTTCTGCTGTTTTCAAATATCTCTACCCACCAGTCAGGTGGAGTTTTCTTCAATGATATTCCAGTTAGATCTTCAAGTTGGTTTCTCTGTTCTTCTGTCACCACGGTTATTCCTGCTCTATTTTCCCTCAATTCGATAAACCAGACTTGGTGATCATTAGTTCTCACAATTTCTGGAATCTCGGTGAAAATCCATGGTGATATAACGGTTTTCGAAATCGGAAACTTATAAAGCGCCTTCTTTCTCCTATATGAAATCTCGAATGCGAAATATCCATCAGGAAGTAGCGTGCCTAAGTCTTCAAATACGAAGTTGCCTCCAATACCTAAGTTAAAAGGAACAATCGCCAATTGATCGTAAATCTCATTTATAGGGTTGGAATGCGGTACTAGGACTCCATCTATTCTTACCATCGGCATATACGTCTCTAGAATTAGAATGGGGCGCTGCCAACTTTTCTTCCTATCCAATGAAATTAAATAGTGGACAAGTAGGGGATCATCCTCTTTTAGTGCTTCGTCGTAGGCGTAGTACCACACATTTATCAGCGTCAAGGTCAATTTGACATCCGAGTGGCGCTTGCAATTGCTAAACCATCCAATTTTGCGGAGATTCGCGACTAGCTCTACCATTTTCGCCGAAGCTTCAATGGGAAATGAGGGGCTTTCATTGACAAGTTTGCCGTAGGATTCCAACCCTCCATTTTGATCACTGGAAAGAGACATGCTTTCCCAATACACCCTACTCTCGTAGCGGGTTCGCCTTGGTACTACAAATGGTTGTTCCATGTCACCTCTTTCATTATCCAGCCGGAACGGTTTTTGGTCCCTGAAGGAATCTTCCAAGTCCTCCAAGAAATCCCAGTATTGCCCCGCCAAAAGCGATTGCACCTCCGCCTACTGCTATTGCACCGCGTCCGAGCCAATTAGGCAGGTTGTCTCCCGGGGAGTATTGTCTTTGTGGAATAGGAACCGGCAACGGGAATTTGCTGGGGCACGGAGCAATATTCTTATCTCCACAACTTTCATCCGAAGGTTCGCAGTTATAAAAGATGTTTACGTAAAATCCGCTTCCTGAAAGATATTTGACCAACGGATCAGTTGGTTTCGTTACTCCTGCGGAATTTGGCCAAAAATCCCATGTGACTGTAGATATTGGAATCGGTTGTTGTGTCCCAGGTTTAAAGCCATAACCTTGATTTAAAACTAGCTTATCGAAGTCGGCTTGTCTCCTATTCCATCGGGAGCGAGATTGATAACCAGACTTTACTTCAAAGGCATTTGATCCGACCATAAAATCAATCCTCCTTTGTAATTGGAAATCAGCCACTGCTGATATTCCGACTTGTGTGCTAGTTGCACCTCGCATATCGGCATCAGTCTCTTCTGCTTGCCTCGGAGTAAGTGTGAATGGCACCGCGTAGCACGCGACACGATCATAGGTGGGGCATTTATACATCCCACTCGGATCACTTGAGTTCACAGGATCCCCTGCGGAATGTAAGGGATCAGACGCGACTTGGCATGAATTTAAAGATGTTTCTGTGGTATTAGCTGGGATTATGTAGAAGTTTTGAGCGGCTAAAAAAGAGTGATTTGAGAAAAATCGCGGATACGCGTTATTTGAAGTTGTGCCTTTGAATTCTTCTCGGATCTTGGCTAGTTGCACTTTAACTATCTTGGCACAATTTCAGTAGTTGACGAGGTGTTTAAAAGGCTTTAGTCAACTGCTTCTTGTTTGGTGGCTCCTGAATGAGTAGCTGAGTGGACTTTGGCTAATTTGTCAGGTGTGAGATGGGTGTAGATTGTTGTTGAATTTAGATCCCTGTGTCCTAAGAGTTCCTGGACATATCTGATGTCGGCCTCAATTTCATCCAGAGATCACACTTGGGTTTCTGGATCCGACCATGGTTGGCCGGTGTACCACCCTTGATTAGATCTTCTCGATTTACATTTCGGAATTACTAACCTTCCAGACCCGTTACTCCGCTCCGGCGCCAAGGCGCCTTCGCTTCGCCGTCGGGAAGCGTGACGGAGGTCTCGATATCTGCTGGCTGAAACAGTGTAAATACCTTGGCTCACAGGCCCTCTTTAATAGCCTTCCAGGCACTCTCTGAACTTCGAAGGTAGGAAATTACTTGGTAACCCAAAATGGGTAGAATCGGCTCTTTGTGGGAGGTGACACAGTGGTGGACATTGCCATTTTCGAAAGCAGCGCGTTCAAACTTTCTTTACATGTTCAAGATGTTGGCTGAATTCTTGACTTGGAGATTTCTACCCAGATCTAACCTTTGTTTCAATTGCCACTACTTTAAACCTGATTCAAGTAAATTCCCTAGTGGGCTGAAGTAGCCTTTTAGAAGGCTGTACGGAACTGTTGTCTCGATTTTTCCGCACCCGTCTGGGCCAACTTGGCCGTTAGGAAATCCAACTGCTAAACCAGTATTTGTAAGTGCAAAATCTTTATAATTATCAACCTGTGACGCAAATCCCCTGAGAGCTATTGAACCAAAGCCATCTTTAGCGCTAGTGGCATTTCGTATGCAAGCGTTATTTCTCAACACACTATCCTGCACTGCTTTAGCCAGCACTTTGAGGCCTGTTTCCGGGTTACTAAATATCGAGGAGATACCAACGATCTGACCTGTAGCCATTTCAATTGTAATTGAGAGCCATCCATCACCATCGTTCCCGCCAACCAATCTTGCAGTGAGACTAATAAGAACACTTACAGTTACCGTTGTAGCCGAAATGAATCCCGGCTCGACTCCTGTTTGATAAATACCTGCTAATGATGTGGGAGGTGGCAGTGGTTGTGCCAAAGCATTCTGTTTAAACTGATTCTCGCTATTGACTATTAGTTGATAAATTAACTTATTTGCTCTCATAACAGAAGGATCTGAACCTTCTAAAATTGGAAAACCTCCTAGTGTGGAGTACCCAGTTAAGTCAATATTTGGTAAAGTCCCCTCAGTAACTGTTAAGGAGCTGACGGGAGCAAGACTGGTAGAGCTAGGGGAATGATTGGGCAAAACTGAATTCGAAGAACTTAAGCCACACGACATTACAGTCATCGACATAAGAATACCTGCGGCAACAATATATCCTGAAACAAATATTCTGGATTGAACTACAACTTTCTTAGCCACTGACACCCCCACCATAGAGCATCATAACCTGTTTGGCGTACGCAACTCTGTTAGTCATCTTCGGATCACTAGCCCCCTCGTAGCTATCCTCGAACAAAATCGTCGCATCTATATAGGTATAACTGTCGGTCAATGCAGTCAATGCTGACGAGTAATCACTATTAAGTTCGTGCCAAATAAAGTCGAGCTGAACAGTGAAATTTGTCCAAGGTAAGCCCTCGGTAGAAGCAAATGCTACTAACTGATTCCATCTTCCCCCCACTTCCCATTGGGCTATACCACGCCCTGGTCCTGCTGGATACTGACCGATAGTTGGATCCAATTGCGATTCTTGCAAGAGGTTGCCAACTATTGCAGCAGACTCATAATTGAGGAGACCCTTTTGTACAAAATACTCGTATGCTGTTTGGGTAGGTGATGTGGGCCCTGGAACCGTCGACGTAGTAGGCGAAGTCGTACAAGGAGTGGTATGTGAAGGTGTGGGTAGGCTAGGAACTGGTTGCTTATGCTGAGAGTGACTCCCATTTCCTAATTTGGATCCCAGGTATCCACCTGCTGCGCCACCTGCGATACAACCAGGTATATCAGCTACCACAGCGCCAATAGCGCAACCAGCAACGGCCCCAAGGGCAGCACCCCAAATACTCTGTCCACTCGGATCACTTGCGTTCACAGGATCCCCTGCGGAAAACACAATGCTTTTAACCTCCATCAGTTGGATAAAGTGGTTCATCCGTACCGCGGCTCGCGGCTATCACGTCTTTCCGAACTTCAACTATGCGGCTTACCGTCATCTGGATTTCACACGATGTGAACATTAGTGGATAGACACTTCCACCGGAATTCGGAGATGCATCTGCACTGCATTCTTCAGTTCGGTATGTTAACCAGGCTAATTGTGCCTTCGCTATGTAAGACTCTTGAATATACTCAGCAAGGTGCCGAAGTTCCGCCGCAAGTTCACCGTCGAGCTGATTCAGTTCAGATTGTGCGCAAGCATCCATGGCGGCTTGAGAGATGGATGACTTTTCACACGATCTGTCATAAATCACCGGAGCCACCGTCTGGGAGGTCGTTGTCTGAGTAACTACGGAAGTTGAAGTGGATTTTGATATGGCTGATCTGCTGGTGCTGCATGAAGAAACTCCGAGGCTCATTGATGCTAGGCATATTGCAGCCACAAGGGTTCGACTCATGATTGTCGCCCGCAACCGTAAATTCATTTTCGAATTTGCAATTTGATGCATGTACTTCAATTTGGTGGCTCCTGCGTATAGTTACCGTAGAGATATATTTGCGCCTCATCAAATCTGCGACGTTGCAGGCCGCCCATGACTTGGCCAAATTGATTTCGAACATACAGAGAAAAATCCTCAGTGATCATATTAGGGTCTGATTGTCCAGACCTTATATAGTTTGCGAGAGTGTGACCATAGCCAAGTTCACCTATCCCGAGGTTGAAAGCAAAAGAAACAAGTGCGTCCATTTGATGCTGGTTAAAAGTCATGCCCGGGAATAATGGAGGTACTTGCGATCCTAAGTGTTCTAGATCTTGAACTAACAAATCGTACTGCAGGGTGCCCGACAGTGGCACCTGATGGTCACATCCATTTATAAAAATGGGAGACGAACCACATGGTTGAGCTGAGGTTGCATCGTGACCAAATCCTATTTGACAATTGCCGTTCGCATTGCACCAACTGCCGTTTGGAGAACATGTCGCCTCTTGTTGTTCAATCCATTTAATAAATTTGGGATCAGGGGAATATGCGCCCCCAGTAAGACATCCCATATCTTC
>JAJYDO010000022.1:0-8275 GCA_021777355.1 Actinomycetes bacterium
CCAGGGGGCGCCGATCATGAGCTTTGTGGACATGATCGGCAAACAAGTGGCGGTATTTATCGGCGAAGTTCTAGCTCTTTCGGGTCGGGACTCAGGAGCAGCGGAACCATGGGCGTTTGGGATTGTGGGGATGGTTCATTTTGGTGCCATGTGGTGGCTGGATCGAGGCGTAATTACCAGAAAGAGGATGGTTGAGTATCTCTCCATGCTTTTGGCAGAAGGACTGCAAAGTGACAATTTGGCTCTCGGATCAAAAGTTTCGAGGAGTCGACCCCAAGCGAGCGCGAGACGAGCTCAAGCAAACAAAAACATTAGACGAGTCAAGGTCGATTTGCCTGACTCTAAAGAGGACTTTACCACTAGGAGGTATAAATGACATTGGCAATGCAAGAAATTGTAGAGCAAGACGTATTCCCGCCACCATTTGTAGACATTGCAACTGACTCTAAGTGGATTCGCGAAATTCCTGGCTTGTATGAGGAGTTTTGCAAGTGGGAAAAGGAACTTCCACTTGTTCGTGCCTCACTTGAGCGCCATGCTCAGGCATTAGCGAGGCCGGCACTTCATCCGGGAGGATTTTCCATGATCGGACTCACAGTCGGCCGATCGGCAGTGGCTGCGTCTAAACTGGCAACTGATCTTCCAAAAGCTTTCGTCCGCAGGCTGTTTTTCGGAGAAGTCGGACCAAGCGTAGGCAATCTTGCAATCGAGCGGGCCCAAGACATAGTAAAAAACGGCGGCTCAACCATGGTGAAATTAGGCCAGTTCATATCAACTGCCAAAGGACTTTTGCCAGATGAATTAGTCGAGAGTTTTTCTTGGTGCAGAGATTCTGTGGCCCCAATGGATTTAGAAACTATTCATGAGATTTTGACTTCAGAATTCGGCGCCGATGTAAAGGATTGTTTTTTAGAGTTTGACGACACGCCCATGGCAGCTGCTTCAATAGGACAAGTGCACAGAGCCGTGATGAAAGACGGTCGCGAAGTGGTTGTGAAGGTTCAAAGACCTAATTTAAGGGAGCAGTTCGCCAAGGATTTGCGGGGAATGGCACTTTTGGCCTTTGCGACCGAGTTGCGCTTAGAAGGTGCAAGGATGGCGAATCTTTCAGGTTTCGTCGAACTTTTTGCCAACTTGGTCCTTCAAGAGATGGACTTTAGATTAGAGGCATGCAACATGTTGGAATTAGGCTTGGCAGCAGAGCACGCTGACGTTCATTTCGTTCACTTCCCGCGTCCAATTCCAGGTTGGGTAACTCCGAAGGTAATAGTCATGGAGTATTTGGACGGTGTAGCCTACTCAGAAAATGACTGGGATAAGGTATCCACTGACGACAGAGAGCGGCTTTTGAGGTTGGTGATCTCCGGAGTGTTAGAGCATACTTTGGTCTACGGAGTATTCCATGGAGATCTCCATGCGGGAAATGTTTTAGCTAAACCTGATGGCAGACTAGGCCTGATTGATTATGGCATAGTTGGAAGGCTTAACGCCGATGAGCGAATTTATCTAGTCAGGTTCATGATTGGCGTGGGCATGAACAACACCGCCATGCAACTTGGCGCGCTGCAACAGTTTGGGGCAATTCCTAAAGAGTGCGACATTGAACAACTTGCAAAGGCAATGGATGCCGAAATGCCACTCCCAGACAAAGTTACCCAAGAGGACCTCGCTGAACAGATTGGAATGGTCATTAGATTTTTAGCCAAAGAGGGATTTAGACTTCCGACCCCTCTCGTTTTGTTTTTCAAAAACCTGCTTTATTTAAACGGGTTTGCCGCCGCAGTTGCACCTGGTACTGACTTGCTAGGCGAGATCACGCCGATATTTGAATATTTTCAGTCGAAATATCCGGAACAGATGGCATTAATCACAAGCGGCGGCACTATCTAGCTTTTCTTTGAGAATTTAGGTTAGCTTCACCAGAAGGAACATCGAGATTATCTTTGTACTTGATATATCTAGTTTCGCATCTCAAGGTTAGGCAAATTTGTCAAGTGGCCAAAAAGAGATCGATGGTTGGTTTGCGCCGATCGTTGTGAGTATGAAAGTGCTTCGAGGCATAAGAATCAAAAATTACTACCAATACAGGGCGGCAATCAATTATCAAAAGTCAATGTTAGATAGTGCAAGAACCTTTTCTAGCTCAAAGCTCCCTCCAACGCCCCGGTTTCATATCCCGCAGAACCATGCCCTATTTTAAGCATTTTCACTCTAATTTTTGAAATCCTATGCAAAGTTGGTATCAACGTAATATCATTCCAAGTCAGGAGATTTGAAAGGTTTTTGCCAGGTGGCAGTCATTGAAACATTAATTGAGGAATTAGGTTCCAAGCCATCTGGGATTGGTTTTGTGTACTCGGCGCTAGAAAAAGTCGTCGAGGAGTATGGCTGCCAAGATGCCGTACTCGTGTTGGAAAGTCCTGATTATGGCAGACAAATATTCCGCCGCGGGCGCAAAGAAGTCGAAGCTGACTGCATTCCCGGAGGGGTCATTGAGGCAGAAGTTGGTCTGTATCTGATTCCGGATCAGATTGAAGACGAGGCGCTTGACAGGGTTGTTAATCTTTGCGACGTGGCACTTAAACTCGACAGGGCCAAGCATGATGCCACCCACGACTCATTGACTAGCCTTTTGAATAGGAGATCATTTGACGAGCTAATGGATCACCTCTGCTCGCAATCGGGAAGGTATGGATGGATCTTTACTTTGGTTCTCATCGACGTCGACGAATTCAAAGCAATAAATGACACAAAGGGCCATGCAGTAGGCGACGAGATCCTCAAAATGGTAGCAAGATCACTTCAAATGACACTTAGATCGGGAGATCGGGCGGCGAGAATAGGAGGAGACGAGTTTGCCCTTATATTGGCAAATGCCACGTCACAAGGTGCATATCAAGCAGTTGAGCGACTTCGAGCATCAATTAATCGGCAGTCCCCGGGCGTATCTATTTCAACTGGGATTGCAAGTGCACCTGAGGAAGGAGATAATGCAAATGATCTCTTTGCCGTGGCCGACGAGAGGCTTTATTTAGAAAAGGGTAGCGTGAAGCATAAATGAAGGACGATAGCTACAATACTGATGAGTTAGAAGCCCTTTTAAGGCAAGTGTCCGGAGTTATTTCAGTGTCTTGGGATAAGACGGATGAGAATTTGCTTGCCGACTTGATTGTGACGCCTGCGGAGTTGCTTGAATCGGTTCTATTGCAGGCAAATGACATTTGTACTTCCATGTCGAACCGATCAATTGGAATTCGAGGGATAGGACTTCCACCCAGTGAAAACCCAATTGACTTGAATGAAATTGCCCACAGATCGTTTTTGCGGGTAGTGCCTGGGACTTTAAGCGAGGAAAATGGTGAAATTGCTCTTGAGATCGAGTGCGGATCCAATCGGGCGAGGGGTCGTAGCAGCGGGAAGTTTGGAGGCACGAAGGCTGTAATTGAAGCTATCGGCAAACTTGGAGACGAGCTTTTCGACCAGTCAATGATCCAGCTTAGGGAGAGCACCACCATAAATAAGGTTGAAATTTCAGAGGAAGTTCGACATAGCGCTAAAGTCGAGATAGCTACTCCAAATGGAGTAGTTGTAGGGGTTGCCAGAGGTGCAAGCCCGGCGGAAGCCACGGCTTTGGCTACGCTGCATGCGTGTTCGCGATCGCTCCCGCACTCGAAGCACTAGAAAAGGACTGAGAATTCCATGGCACAAGATGAAGTGCTCTTTGAAAAAGTAAACGGCGCAGCTTATTTAACGATAAACCGTCCTGAAAGGCGAAATGCTCTGTCGCCTCAGGTATTACTCGATCTCAGAAAGTTCTTCCAAATCGCTAAAAACGATCCAGAGGTGAGATGTGTAGTTCTTAGAGGAACGGGTGAGAAGGCATTTTGTGCAGGTGCCGACCTTGGCGGGAATCATTCCATAATGGACTCGCCCTCTACTCAGAGCCCGAGTCTTGTTGAGCAGCATTATTTAAGAGGCGAACTTGCAGATCTTTTTCTCGACATGTGGCGCTTAGGCAAGCCGGTGGTTGCCAGAGTGCAAGGATATGCCATGGCCGGTGGTTTTGGACTCGCTATGGCATGTGACATCGTCATCGCTTCTCAGAGTGCAGTATTTGGGGCAAGCGAGGTTGCGGTGGGACTCTGGCCGTTTATGATTTCGGTCCCTCTGACAAGATCGATGCCCCCTAAAGTTGCCCTTGAGCTCATGATGACGGGGCGAAGAGTAAGTGCCGACGAGGCCAAATCTATTGGATTTGTAAATAAGGTGGTTGAAGATTCCCAGCTTGATTCTGAGGTCCAACAAGTGGTGGAGGAGTTGAAAAAAGCTTCCCCGGCGGCTATGAAACTTGGCCGTGATTCGCTTTATGCCACTTGGGGGATGGAGCCCCACCAGGCTTTAGAGATTCTTAGAGGAGCCTTGTCGTTGATCACTATGACTGAAGATGCCAGGGAGGGCATTACGGCGTTTCTTGAAAAAAGACCTCCAAATTGGAGCGGGAGGTAGCTATTTTTCGGGATTTTGGCCGAAATTTATCTGCCTTTTTAAAAAAAGCTAGGATTTGCAGTAGATATGGGAGCAAAAAAGGTCGCATTGATCACAGGAATCACAGGACAGGACGGTTCATACTTAGCCGAGTTTTTACTTGACCAAGGTTATGAAGTAATCGGCATGCTTCGGCGTTCATCAACAGTGAACTTCGAACGCATTGCCCATATCCAAGACTTAGTGACCTTAGTTCCAGGCGATTTGCTGGATGAGGCTTCAATGATTGGCATTTTACGGGAGTTTAAACCACAAGAGGTCTACAACTTGGCCGCACAATCATTTGTCCAAACCTCATGGGGCCAGCCTGTGCTAACAGGTGAGACAACCGCGCTTGGAGTCACCCGGGTATTGGATGCCATAAGAATGACCGATATGGACATCAAGTTCTATCAGGCTTCGTCTTCTGAAATGTTTGGAAAGGTGTTAGAAGTACCCCAGCGGGAGAACACCCCTTTTTACCCAAGGAGCCCATATGGGGTGGCCAAAGTTTACGGGCACTGGATAACAGTTAATTATCGAGAGAGCTATAACTTGCACGCCTCATCCGGGATCTTGTTTAATCACGAATCTCCCAGGCGCGGTCTTGAATTTGTTACGAGAAAGATTACTCACGGAGTAGCTCAGATCCACCACGGCCTGGCCAAGTCCATATCGCTTGGGAACCTGGATGCCAAGCGAGACTGGGGATTTGCCGCAGACTACGTTAGGGCAATGTGGCTGATGCTCCAACAAGACAAGCCGGGCGATTATGTAGTGGCAACAGGCGAGACTCATAGCGTCAAAGAGCTGTGTGAGATTGCGTTCGACCACGTCGGTCTCGACATGAATAAGTATGTTCATGTCGATGAGAAGTATTTGCGGCCGGCAGAGGTTGATCTTTTAGTGGGAGATCCATCGAGAGCTGAAAAAGTTCTTGGGTGGAAGCGCGAGACTGACTTTGAGACTTTAGTGAGAATGATGGTAGATGCCGACGTAAAGTTGCTCAAGCAATAAGAGCGTTATATAACCTTTACTGAGATTACCTTTTAATATTTTAAATTTGGGCTGATCTTTTTGCTGAGAGCTATCTTGTTAGCTGTTCTTCAATATAAATTATTGAGGAGAGTAATGACTGCCAAAAGATTTGAACTTCCAAAAATTGTCAGGTTGACTGGTTGTGAAGTTAGAAAGCTTGCCAAGTATCTTGACATTGAAATTAATACCGAAGTGCCTGGCGAGCTAATCGTTCCAATTGACGGGCTGCTGGATTTTATTTTTGTGGCAAAACACATCAAATTCACTAAAGGATTAAGCCAGGCCGGAATTGAAGATCTGTTGGTTGACATTTTGTCCAATAAGCGAAATACCTGCAATTTTGCTGTTTTACGGGGCTTTTCTCAACCGATGGGATCGAGTAGACACTATTGCCAAAAAGTTGCTAAGGTAGTTCCATGAAGAAGATTTTGGTACTTATAGTTCTCGTGGCCCTTGGCGTTGTCGTAGCCAAGAAGCTTCGAGAAGGCTGATATTTAAGCTTTTTAGATATCTAAACAAAAAAAATAGATCAAGCCAGCTTTAGCTGGCTTTTTCAACCACTAATCGGCGGTGCCTGCCGACCCACCATCCAATGGCTAATGCGCCGCTTGCCGTAACGGCCGTTACTCCGGTTATTGCAGCCGTACGGCGTTTGGTTAACATGCCTCGCCTTTCTGCCAAGTGGACAGTGGCATCAAAGTGGCGAATTTCCCATCCCTTTTCTTTGGCCAGTTTGGCCAGTGCACGATCAGGGTTAATGGCTACCGGGTGGCCAACCACGCTCAACATGGGTTCGTCGGTAATCGAGTCGGAATATGCCCAGCACTCTTCTAGATCCAGATCTTCTTTTTTTGCGATTTCAATAATTGCCTCGGCCTTAAATGGACCGTATACGTATTGCTCCATCTCGCCTGTGTAAAGACCATCGGTATCAACTGCTGCTCTCGAGGCAATAACGCCATCTACTCCCACATACCTTCCAAGTGGCCTTACAATCTCTTCCGGAGAGGCAGATATTAGCCACACTCTCCGCCCTGCAGCCTGGTGGGCATCAATCTCGTCGAGAGCCTCGCGGTAGAGGATGGGATCTACGGTTCTGGCTAGGGCTTCTTCGACAATTTGGCGAACTTTAACTTGCTCCCAGCCTCTGGTGAGTTCCAGCACCGACTTTCTAATTCTTTCCAGTTTCTGCTCACTTGCACCTAAGTGTTTGTATACAAGCTGGGAGTAAAGAGCCCGCATCACGGTGGTTTTGGATATTAACCCGCCCTTATAAAAAGGCGCACCAAAAGCCGCCATTGAAGCCCGTGCAATGACGGTCTTGTCGAGGTCGAAAAAGGCCGCTTGCCCCATATCTATATTCTAGATCTATTTGCTAGCAAAAGATAGCAATACTTGAATTGAATTAGCAATGCGGCGATCTCCGTGAATTTGCCACGAGGCACGACCATTGGCGGGTCTTAAATGTAATGGGTCTTTGAAAAAAGCCGCTAAATACTATTTAGCCAGCCCAAAGTGCATGTACATGGCTATGAATGAGACGCCTATGCTTAAGCGTAGGCAGACAATTCTGAGAATTTTAATACATCAATTTGTCATATCAAACTGTTACTATGTGATCAAGGTGACCGTGTTTCAAGATTGCGAGTATGAGTTTGTAGCTTTGGATTTTGAGACCGCTACAAGCGAAAGGTCTAGCGCTTGCGCTCTCGGAGTGGTTTTCGCCGATTCTATGGGGCGTGAGGTGGGCAGCGACTACTGGCTGATCAGACCTCCTGGAAACTACTATTTGGACATAAATATTGCAATTCATGGAATTTATCCGGATCAGACACAGGAGTCTCCAAATTTTGGAGACCTTTGGAGTGAGATCTCGGATCTTTTTGTGGGAAAGACTCTAATTGCACATAATGCGCCATTTGACAGAGGTGTCTTAAATTCAACTCTGATGCACTATGGGCAAGAACCGGTAGACAATACGTTTATCTGCTCGTTGGCACTTGCGAGGCGCTATCTCAGAGATCTCTCGCGCTACAAGCTCTCGTTCATAGCCAACTACTTCGACTACGATTTCATCCACCACAATGCTCTTGAAGATGCCAGGGCATGTCTATTCGTGGCGAACAAATCAGTAGAGTTTTCGCCCTTTGACTCGATTCATTCGGCTTGGAAGTAGCGAAACTTTTTTAAGGAATGACAGAGGAAGATGCAGCTTTATTTTTCCCAAACTTATCTTCATTTACTTTTGACTTAATCAGTGCGGATTTTTAAGCATACTTGCTCTGAGAGCTAATAAGATCAAGAAAGTAAGTTGCTATTGGTTCTTTATGAAAACAATTTTTAACGGATCTTGAATCCAAGAGCAGCTGCTGCTTCTTTGTCTATTAACGCCGGACTCCAGGGTGGATCCCAAACTACATTTACTTCAACTTCCACCGCTTCGCCCAACCGTTCGGAAATTGCCATTCTGGCTGCCTCAGAGAGACTCTCCGAAGCCGGACACCCCTCGGTGGTAAGTGTCATGTCCACCGATACGCCTCCGTTTTTTTCTCGAATGTCATAGACGAGACCGAGGGAAACTATATCTAAATAAAGCTCGGGATCATAAACGCATTTAAGTGCATCCCAGGCAGATTCGACTGAATTGGTCACGGGCGCCACGGTTCTGGTTGGTCCAAGTGATACCGGCGTCGTGCTTTTAGAATCCTCTGTC
>JAJYDO010000022.1:8285-37487 GCA_021777355.1 Actinomycetes bacterium
CCTTTTAAACGTGACCCGCCAGTCGCCATCGCCGATTTCTTCCGCAACGTATGAAAAACCTTGGGCACCTAAAACTCCCTCAAGCGGAACAGGTTCAAATGGCGCCAGAATAACCAGATCTTCCATCACCTCAAGAGCTGCCACAGTGGACATAATGAGGTCAAATGGTTCCTCACCTTTAGCAATGATAGGACGTGCATCAACAGTTGCCATAATCGGCCTCCTTTTTTGGCCACTCACATGACCTACTTAAACTATATCCAACCATGGAACTTAGTAGTTCTAGCGACGATTAAACTCTGCATGAAACTGGCTACAATGAAATAGCAGAATATTTGGATGCACTTTGAGTCAAATTGCAGTATTTATCCTGGGTCTGGCTTCGTAGTATCGGAATTTGGCTGGTCGTCATAGTTCTTCCGAGCTTGTTTGACTAGAAAATTTATCAACAAAGAGTCTAAAGTGCCTGGAAGCATTTGGAAAGAGCGAGTGTGGGATGTGATTACGGTCAATTATTGCCAACGTAGGAGTCAGAAGTTTTCTTTGTTCCTGGAGTCATATTGACTACATTGCCTCCAGCTAACCTTGGAACAACTCCTGGAAAAAGTCTTGGAGGATGGGATGGGCGGCCACCGGGCCTACCCAGTGCAATCCCTCCCCCGTCGGTCCCTCTTACTTTCTTACTTGCATCGGCTTTTGGTCTAGTTGCATGTGGGGCCTTTCTTATTTGGGCTCGCAACTTTGCAATTGTCGATCCAACCAATGACCACGTTGTGGCGACAGCACATTTGGCAATGTTGGCCACGCTTTCGATGGGTGTCCTTGGTGCCCTCCATCAGTTCACTCCTGTAATAACTATCCGTCCGCTGCGTTCTATAAAGATCTCTCGGGCAACTTTTTTGTGCTGGCTTTTAGGGGCATGGCTGCTTCCAATCGGCTTTGCAACTACTATTGAATCTATAGTTGAAGCAGGCGGGTTCTTTGCTGGTCTGGCCGTGTTCCTATTGGTTGTAAATATCACTCCTGCTTTAAGGGCAAAAGGGAAAGGGGCTCCCGTGACAGGGCTCCGCCTTGCCGTCATCGGTTTTGTAATAACGGCGTGCTATGGGATTGTTTATGTTGTAGATAGGCGGGGCAACTGGTTTGACTTAAACGGACGGGTAGTTCTTGCTCATGCGATAATTGGAATGTTTGGATGGCTTGGACTCAGTTATGTAAGTGTGGCCGAAAAACTCTGGCCAATGTTTTTACTCGCGCATGTTCCGGGTCGCAGAAGATCTTCGTGGGTAGCAATTTGGGCTATTGCAGGGGGAGTGGTATTAATTTCACCTGCGTTGCTTTTCAATTTAGTCTGGCTCGCTTGGATAGGCGCGGCGGTGCTCGCAGTGGGGCTTGGCGCACATCTCTACTCCCTTTTGATGCACGTTTTACATCGGCGGCGAAAGGCGGACTTGCACTTGTTATTTGTGGTCACTTCAGCGTTTTCACTCATTGCATCCGTTGGACTGGCATTAGGTGCAACCCTTATTATGAGCAGTCATCACCATTTGGGAGTTGCCCTTTCCTCTTGCATGGTTGGAGCAATCGGTGGTTGGCTGTTGATTGCTTATATAGGCCACTTGCACAAAGTCGTGCCCTTTATTCTTTGGTCAGTGCTTCGGGGAAAAGGAATTAAAGAAAAGTCCGATAAAACCCAACTTATGTTTGCCGACCTTTATAACCATCAAGTTGCTTTCTTTGACTATATTCTGGTCACGTCCGGTATTTGTGCAGTATGTATTGGGCTGGCAGGGTCTTTCTCGATTTTGCTTTTGATTGGCGGGATACTGCTAATTGCAACCGGACTAACCGTACCGCTGAATCTCTCGGTGCCAACTTTGCGATTCCTGAAACAGGCTAAAGATACTGGCGCTCCCGCATTTGATAAATAGAAAATTCAATAATCTCTAAAAATTTTTAAACCGAGTTATTCTTCGCTGTCGGGATAAAGGAGACTTTGTTCAATTGTTGTCGGGATCAAAATGAGATTTAATTTTCACCGTCAGCCATTGAGTATTATTAAGAGTTCTCTTAGGCGTAGTGTTCGTCATCGCTCTTGAAATCTTGTACGGTAATTGGGGTGTCGTCACCGGCCCTTTCGGAGGTGATCCGCATGTTTTCATAGCCAATCAGCTTACACAGGTAGATAAGGCGCTTCCCCCGGACTCAACTGGATTGCTAGCCAATTGGGTACCTTCCGAGTGGAATCAGGCGTGTTCATCAAGTGATAGGCCAGGTTGGTCGATGGAGTTGACTTGGCTTTCATTTAACACAAGGTCATCTGATACTTCGATCATAAATTTTGTCTCAAAGAAACTTAAAGCATTGGGATGGAGGCCGACAAATTCATATTTCGATGGGATGTGGCAGTATCCGCCGGCTGCAAAGTGGACCAAAACCATCCCTGGGGCCACGAAGGTCGTGGCATTTGTCATGAAAGAACAAGGGTTAACCTTGCCCCCCGGCCAGTCTCAATGGGAGTTAGCTGCTGAGGCCTTTCCCGAACCTATAGTTAATGCTCCGAGTTGCACTCCATGACGGCTAAATGAGATCTATTGAAGTTTAAGCATATAAAAATTGTTTAACTCTGATTAAATGGGAGTCGTTGCGCGGAGTGATTTTGGTATAAAGTTCAAAAATTCGCTGCATTATGTACTTTGCACTTCTGCGTCGTGCGTCCTCTGATCTTCTCTCTTCTAAAGGGAGCAGTCGTTCTCATATGCTGCAGATCCGGCGAATTAGCACCCATAATTTTGTCTCCTACTCCGAAGCTCTGTATCAAATTTCCAGAATTATATGTTTTACGGTTGACGTCAGGAGAAGGTCAGCAGGGAAAACAGTGGAGATCTCATCAGATCGGAGCCGGCTACCTGAGCTAGTAATCCACGGGTGTTGAATTGTTTGGCTGGACCAGCCAGTATGGGCATGATTCTGTCACTTAGAAGACGAATCAAGTGAATATCGCTTGTTTCGTGTTATTGTCAGCGGAACTACGAGAATAGTGAATATGACTATACCAGCAATATGGCTGACACCACACTTGCACTTCGAGCTAGCGATCTTCCGGACGAGCTCATTGCCCATGGGCGGCACTGGATAACATTGCCGGAGGTGGCTGAGCTTCTTAAGGTGCCAAAAGAGCAAGTCCCGGCACTTATGGCAAGGCTGAAGAAAAAGCGTCAGATTTTCTCTCCTTCGCGCGGCGCGTACGTTCCAATTCCGGCGGAGTTCCGATCGTGGGGCGCAGTGCCAGCGACACGCTTCGTCGACCAGCTCATGCACCAGCTGCATCACCCCTACTACGTCGGATATCTGTCTGCAGCCGAGATTCATGGTGCGTCACACCAGCGCCCACAGGTCTTCCAAGTTGTATCAACTGTCCAGATGCGGAATCGGGCCTTTGGTCGCGTCACTCTCGAGTTCATTAAGGACAGCGACTCCGGCAGTCGTCCCGTTGTAGTCGTGAACACTCCGACTGGGACCATGCGGGTAGCGACTCCGGAGATCACCGTATTCGACCTGGTAGCGTCTCCTCGCCACGGCGGAGGCTTATCGAACGTAGCTACTGTGGTGGCTGATCTTCTCTCACTCGGTCGGCTCCGCTCGGAAAATCTCATCGACGCGGCGGTTACTTATCCGGTCTCAGTTGTTCAGCGATGTGGCTGGATCCTAGATCAATCTTCGCTACTGACCGGCATGTCGATCGTAACTGACCGGCTGGCTGAGATCGCTCGGGAGCGTGTCGAACCGACTCCTCTCGAGGCTGGAGGCCGGCGCTCCGGTCGACTCGATCGGCGCTGGAATGTAGTCGTGAACACCGACATCGAGCCGGACCTGTGATTCCGTACGCGAACATAATCGAGTGGTCCCATCAAGTCCGCTAGCAGTCGCTGGACCAAGTCGAGCAGGACCTCGTCCTGTCGCAATTGATCGTCGAGATTGCAAACGATCCATACCTCGGCGAGGAACTCGTCTTCCGCGGCGGCACCTGCTTACACAAGCTGCATCTTTCTCCGGCGCTCCGCTACAGCGAAGATCTCGATTACGTGCGTCGTAGCGCCGACGGAGTGGGCGAGGTGTTTGATGCAGTTCGAAAGATCGGCGATCGGCTCGGCATGGCAGTAGAGACCGAAGTGTCTTTGCGGCCAAAGGTGTTACTCCGCGCGCCCTTTGAGTCCGGTACCGGAACGATGCGGATCAAGATTGAAGTGAACACCCACGAGCGATCCCCGGCACGTTCGCTTGCACGTCATCCTTTCCAAGTCAGCTCATCCTGGTTTGCAGGAAGTGCCGACATTCAGACTTTTTGTGCAGAAGAACTCATCGCGACAAAGCTGCGAGCGCTCTATCAACGTTCAAAAGGCCGCGACCTTTTCGACTTATGGATTGCGCAAACCTACCTCGGGTTGACGTCTGCCGCGATCGTTGAATGTTTTGCTCCATATAGGCCGAAAGGATACACGGCAAAGTTGGCGGAACAAAACCTGCTTAGGAAACTTGGGCGGAGCGACTTTCGTAATGACCTTGGTCCTCTCATTGCAGATTGGCCAGCCGAGTACAACATCGATGCCGCTGGTCGGGTGGTTATCGACGAACTATTATCCTTGATCTCTTGACTCATGTGGTAGCGGGCTACTCGATTGATTAAGCTCGCGTAACTCTCCCCAGACATGCTCATCATATTTCCCTACCCTTGAAATTTTGGTGAATTAATTATCCACCACTTAGAGTGGCTCCCTCAATGAGGATGTGGATGTCCATCAATAAGTCAAAATTGGAAGTTCTCCATTATGTTCACTAGAGAGCAGAGATAAAAGCAACACTACTAATAACCAGAGGATGGTCAAATTAGGTCATTGCTTTGCATCTAAATTGTGACCGCAAAACAGTACGTAAACTCTTGGAGATCAAGTCAGAAGTTATTAAGCCTAATGTTCCCAATAATGATCCATTCGATCAATAAATTCCCTATTTCAAACTTAGACTTAAAGATGATTGCCATCTATGGGCTTCCTCACTTTGAAAAGGGACTACTATGCTGAAATATTTATGCCAGAGTATCCGAATGCAAAGTTGCCAGAAAAAGTGCAGATTGTGTCGGAGGCAACAGTGCTAACGACCTCTTTATCCTCTGACATTTAGGCTTGTTTTGGAAAGGATCTCTTGGAATGATTTTGCACTCAAGTAATCTTTAGGTGATGATTAAGTGCTCTTAATTGCTAGGGGTCCTTTCACATTTTAGTTAGCCACTAATGCAAAAGTGGCCCAATGGTGGTGTTGTCACATTGAGCCGAAAGTAGTAAAGAATTGTGTAATGATTTAGGGGCAAAGGCACTTTATCTTAAAGGTAAGATGATTTCTGTGTCAGAAAGAAGAACATTCTTTTCTCTGGAGACTTAATTCGCATTTTTTAGTTAACTTCCAATTAATATTGCATGCACCTGAGGCTCGGCTTCTGCTGTTACTAAAACTAAAACTTCATCCGAAGGTCCAAGCACAGTGTCGCCCCGGGGAACTACAACGTGACGGTCCCTTACAACCGCTACGACTGTGGCGTCTCTTGGAAGTCCCAAATCTGCAATCACCGATCCCGATGCAGGCGAATCTTCTGCGAGAGTGACTTCAACTAATCTGGCGTCCCCTCCACCGAACTGCAATAACCGCACTAGTGATCCGACACTAACTGCTTCTTCAACGAGGGCTGAGAGCAAATGAGGGGTAGATACAGATACGTCAACCCCCCACGCTTCATTAAAGAGCCAAATATTTTCCGGGTGATTTACTCGGGCCACTACCCTTGGGACGGCAAACTCTTGTTTTGCCAAGAGACTGATTACCAGATTGTCTTCATCATCCCCTGTTGCTGCCACCACCACGTCTACGGTGTCAAAACCTGCTTTTTGCAGCGCGCTTACTTCGCAGGCGTCAGCTCCAATCCACTGAATATTCGGAGAAGGCTTTAGTTTGGCAACTAATTCGATATCCTTTTCGAGCACCAATACTGTGTGGTGAGCAGCAGCCAAGTCATGGGCAATAAATGTGCCCACATTGCCTGCCCCACAAATAGCTACCTTCACCTCGGCGCGACCTTTCTCGTGCAATTATGTTTAAACCGCCTTCTACTTTTCAACTTTATTACCGCTTTCAGTATCGCCGAGCAAATCATGGAACTCACGGAGAGCTGATCTAATTACGGCAAAGTAAAGAAGGTCACCTTCTTGACCGACAGCTTCAGATGTTGGGATCATAGGTTCGCCTGCCCTGGAGACTCCTACTAGGCGTACTTTTCCCGGAATTTCTAAAGCTGAGAACTTTTTCCCCCCGCAACTGGCTGGAAGCAAGTGCTCAAGTAGTTGCAAATTGCCTGTATTGTCGTTCCACTCGGTTGCCGTAGTTTCCGGGAAGAGCCTTCTGTGGACTTGTTCGGTTGTCCAGGCAACAGTGGCAACTGTTGGAATCCCTAATCTCTGATATATTTCAGCTCTTCTGGGATCGTAAATTCTAGCTACAACATTTGGAATATTGAAATTCTCTCTTGCAATTCTGGCCGTAAGGATATTGGAGTTGTCACCGCTTGTCACTGCCGCCAATGCCGCAGCTCCTTGGGCGCCTGCCTCGATAAGATCATCTCTGTCGAATCCAAATCCCACTATCTTTGTTCCCGGCCATTCGGCAGGAAGCCTTCTAAATGACTGAGGCGATTTGTCAACAATTGATACCGTGTGGCCATTGTCAACAAGACTTGTTGCCAGGCCACTTCCTACTCTTCCACAACCAACTACGATAATGTGCACCCTAATATGCAACACTTAATTTGCCACAAAAGCAACTCAATCACGGTGAGCAGGGCTTTTAGTTTCGAATTTGCATGGGATCAACTAAAGGCTTGTTCTTTGTTCGCTAGGCTAGGTAACTAGTGACCGACGAACAAGCCATTAACAGTGAAGCCCAAGAAGCCTTTTTGCCACCCGAGCGGCTCAGTTATAGATTAAAACGAGTACTTTTAGGCCAGCCTCTTGTTTCAGAAAGGCTTTCGACCGAGAGAATTGGACGACCCACTGCACTGGCGGTGCTTTCAAGCGACGTCATGTCGTCATCTGCTTATGCAACAGAGCAGATTCTGATTGTGCTGGTTCTGGCAATTGGCACCGGTGCTTATTCGCTGGTTGTTCCAATTACAATTGGCATACTCTTTGTGCTTGTTACAGTTACCCTGTCATACCTGCAAGTAATAAAGGCATTTCCTAAAGCCGGAGGAGCCTATATGGTGACACGGGACACATTCGGGAAAAATGTGGCCCAAATTGCAAGCGCCGCGCTTTTGATTGACTACACCCTGACAGTTGCCGTGTCAGTGGCCGCAGGAGTTGATGCAATGACCTCTGCTATTCCGGCATTGCTTCCATATACAGTTTATTTCTCGGTATTTTTTGTAGTTCTTATTGCCTATGGAAACCTACGCGGGATAAGGGAAGCCGGGAAAACTTTTGCCATCCCAACTTTTGTCTTCATCTTAAATATGGCTGTTTTGATTGTGGTTGGTATTGTGAAGTGGCTCACCGGCGGGTTGGGATATGCAAATCAGCACTTATCAGACAGCTACAAATTCGCAAGTCCGGGACATGGCATATTAGTAGGAGCTTCACTTTTTGTCATGGCGCAGGCATTTGCAAATGGAGGTACTGCCCTGACTGGGACAGAAGCCATCTCAAACGGAGTCTCTATTTTTAAGACAACGCATAAATCCAGGAAAGGAACACTTTCGGGACTTGAAGGGCAGTCGAAAAATGCCCGCACGACTCTCGTTGCAATGAGCTTGGTATTAGGAGCCATGTTTTTTGGAGTCTCATTTTTAAGCGCATTGGTGCACCCGGATCCCCAACAAAGCGGAATCCCTACAGTTGTGTCTCAGATCGCATCAACGGTTTACGGAAACGGCTTTTTAGGAAAAGGGCTTTACATATTTTTGCAGATTGCAACTACGGCAATCTTGATTTTGGCAGCCAATACAAGCTTTTCCGGTTTTCCACTGCTCGCGAGCTTTGCAGCGGAGGACTCATTTTTGCCAAGGCAGTTGATGAGACGTGGTCACAGGCTTGTGTTTTCAAATGGAATATTGGTTCTCACCACCATGTCGATTATTTTGCTTGTGGCAACCAGGGCCAGGGTAACTTCACTTATTGCGCTTTATGCAATCGGAGTTTTCACCGGATTTACCATGGCAGGAGCCGGCATGGTAAAGCATCACTTAGTAAATCGAGAGAAGAACTGGAGGACTCGGGTTGTAATAAATGGGACCTCATGCGTACTGAGTTTCTTTGTCGACCTTATGTTTATAGTCACAAAATTTACTGAAGGAGCCTGGGTGGTAGTTGTTTTGATGCCCTTGATGGTTATCGGCTTCATCATGCTCCATCGCCAGTATGAATCTGAGGAGAAAATACTGGAAGAAAATGCCCCTGCACTATGTGAGTCGCCCATTCTTCGCCGACATGTAGTAATAGTTCTGGTTGAAAGGCTCGACCTTGCCACTGCCAGGGCAATTCAGTTTGCAAGGACGCTCACTCCCGATGATCTGCGGGCAGTTCATTTCGTGCTTGACCCTCAAGCGGCAATGGATCTCGAAAACGGGTGGAAAAGGCTCGGGTTGTCGAGACTTCCTCTTGATGTCATGGAGTGCGGAGATCGAAGGCTTGGCCGGGCCGTAGCTGAACTTGTGGCTGATATTGCTTCGGACCAGGAAACCGAAGTCAGCATATTGTTGCCAAGACGAGTCTATGTCGGGGCACTTAGAAGGCTGTTACACGATAGGACCGCCGAGCGAATTGCAGCCCTTGTCTCTCAAATGCCACACGCCAGTGCCACGATTATTCCATTTCAACTCGAGAAAAAAAATCCCAGGATCCACATGCCGTCACCTGGCAGGCAGTCAAGACGTGCAGCCGATGCAGCTGCCGAGCTAGAGAGCTTTGAGGTAAAGGATGTGACCGGCACGGTGATGATCGGTTCTCTCACTTATAGAACGAGAACCAGGATTGCCGGACGAGTACTATCGGTCAGAGTGCAACCCAGAGCCGGAATTGCTTCCCTTGAGTGCATTGTGGCTGATCAGAGCGGGAAAATTACTCTGGTTTTCCAGGGGCGTCGAAGTGTGCCCGGAATCCAGCCGGGAACCCGACTTGTGGCCGAAGGAATGGTGGGAAAACGCGGAAACCAACTCCTGATCATGAATCCGACCTATGAACTGCGCTCCACCCACGAATTGGACGACGTTATTTCACCGTCTTGACACTGCTATCTACCAGGTATTATACTCCTCATCCATCGAAATCTGAATCGAGAAATTGATCGGTTGTTGATTAGGGGTCTCAAAATTCGGTATCGTATATGAGTCGCTCAGGGCGGGTAATAAGTTATCGCCGTGGATCGAGTCGAATCAAATGATTCAAAATCTTCCAACTTCGAGTGAAGTTGGCTTTAATTTGAAGGAGTCAAATACCAATGCCTCACCTCGTTGCTGCTGAAGGCGGCTACCAGGCTTTTAGTTTAGGAGGAGCCGAAAAAAGCTGGCTATACTTTGCCGTTGCCGCGGCTTTAATCTCCATGATTGTTGGAGTTACTCTCATGCGCGGCGTTCTTGCGGCTGACCAGGGGACCCAGTCAATGAAAGATATAGCAAAGGCCATTCAAGAAGGTGCCGAGGCCTTCCTGCGCCGCCAATTCAAAACGATTTTAATTATTGTCGTGCCGCTTGCAGTCTTGATTTTCTTTACCGCAACGCAAGTAAAAAGGCCTGACGGCACAGTTGCTCTTACCTCTTCAATGGCCGGAGTTTACCGAGTACTTTGCTTTTTAGGTGGAGCTATTTGCAGTGGGGCTACTGGCTTCATCGGAATGAGCTTGGCCGTAAGGGGAAATGTAAGGACTGCGGCCGCGGCCAGAGACGGCCAGCTTCCTCCCGCTTTAAAAGTTGCATTTAGGACCGGTGCTATCACTGGTCTTTTTTGTGTCGGTCTTGGACTTTTAGGTGCGACGACAATTGTATTGATCTTTCAAAACAGCGCTACTGCCGTTTTGGTCGGCTTTGGATTTGGCGCTTCACTTCTTGCGCTTTTCATGAGAGTTGGCGGAGGAATTTTCACCAAAGCAGCCGACGTGGGTGCCGACTTGGTCGGAAAAGTTGAAGCCGGGATTCCCGAAGACGATCCAAGGAATGCCGCCACTATTGCTGACAATGTCGGCGATAATGTCGGCGACTGTGCGGGAATGGCAGCTGACTTGTTTGAGTCCTACGCCATTACGATCATCGCCGCCATTATCTTGGGGTACTCTGCTTTTAATTCAATTGGAAGAGGCTCAGAGGCCGCTCGTGCCGTTGTGTTTCCCTTGATTGTTCCGGCAATTGGGATAATTGCCACCATCGTCGGTGTTTTTGCAGTTCGGGCAAGATCTAATGAGAAATCAGCAATGGCAGCAATCAACCGAGGAGTTTGGACTGCTTCACTTTTAACTATTTTGGGAGCGGGACTAGTTGCCGGCCTTTACCTGCACTACATGAAAGCCTTCTACGCGGTCTTGGCGGGTTCGGTTTTGATGCTTGTGGCCTCAGCCATCACAGAACAGTTCACCTCAACTGAAAGATCACCTGTTAGAGAAATAGCGGCAGCTGCAAGAACCGGTCCAGCTACTACTACTTTGGCAGGAATTGCAATTGGACTTGAGTCCTCTGTTTGGGCCATCATTGCAATCGCAATTGCCATTGCAGTATCTGTAGGGCTAGGCGGAGGAAACATTGAACTCTCTCTCTATCTGGTTTCCTTAACCGGAATCGGGATGTTGGCAACTGCGGGAATGGTTGTATCAGAAGACAGCTTCGGGCCAGTTTCTGACAACGCCGCAGGAGTGGCAGAAATGTCTGGAGAGTTCACCGGTGAAGCCGAACGCGTCATGGTCAGTCTGGACGCGGTTGGGAATACCACTAAGGCCATCACCAAAGGTGTCGCCATTGGATCTGCGGTGATTGCTTCGGTGTCACTTTTTGCATCCTTTATAGAGACAGTCGGTTCCCAGCTGGGCCTGAATGCCCCTGGAATTGGAAAGGTCGGATACGACGTCAATTGGTTATTCCACCAAGCCCAAACTCAGATAAACGTTTCCAATCCAACGACTTTCATTGGAATGCTGATTGGCGGATCGGTGGCATTCCTATTTTCGGCACTTGCAATCAGGGCTGTCGGAAGAACTGCCGGCACTGTTGTCCAAGAAGTAAGGCGCCAATTCAGAGAGCACCCCGGAATAATGGACTACTCTGAAAAGCCCGAGTACGGCAGAGTTATCTCCATTTGCACAGCCGCATCCCAGCGAGAACTGGCTACGCCTGCACTTCTGGCAGTTCTGACTCCGGTAATCGTTGGCTTTGGAATTGGTTACTTGGCACTTGGCGCGTTTTTGGCTGCAGCCATTTTGACGGGACAGCTAATGGCTAATTTCCTGTCGAATTCCGGCGGTGCTTGGGACAATGCAAAGAAATATATTGAAGATGGTCATGAGGGCGGAAAAGGTTCAGATGCCCATAAGGCAGCCGTAATCGGCGACACCGTTGGTGACCCTTTCAAAGATACAGCAGGTCCTGCTTTGAACCCGTTGATCAAAGTGATGAACTTAGTCTCACTTCTTATTCTCCCGGTTGTCATCACCAACCAGCACCACACTGCTATTCGTCTCACCATTTCAGGAATTGCGCTCGTAGTGCTTCTTATTTCAATTGGATTCTCTAAGCGGTCAACTGGCTCGATGGACGATGGAGTAGCAGCTCCGGCCAAAGTGGTAGAACAAGCTGGGGCCCATTAATAACACAACCAAAAAAGGCGGCCTCTTGCGAGTGCTTCAAGGAAAAATAGCTAACTACATGGTGGTTTCTTCCAGGCTCTTGACAGAGCGTCACTTTATGCATCAACCTAGTGGCAGTCATGGCTAAGCCTCTTGTTATTGTCGAATCACCTGCCAAAGCTCGCACCATAGCGACTTTTTTGGGCAATGACTTCAATGTGGAGTCTTCAATTGGCCACATCAGAGACCTGCCAAGAAGTGCAGCTGAAGTTCCCGAGGAGCTAAAGGGCGAGTCATGGTCAAGACTTGGAGTCGATCCGAACAACGACTTTAAACCTTTATATATAGTCTCTCAGGATAAAAAAAGCCACGTTCAAAAACTAAAGAAACTAGTAAAAGAAGCGAGCGAAGTTTATCTCGCAACAGACGAGGACCGAGAAGGCGAATCAATTGCTTGGCATCTTTTGGAGGTCCTTTCGCCAAAGGTTCCAGTCAAGCGGATGGTTTTTCACGAGATTACAAGGGATGCTATCAACCGTGCGGTGAGTGACTGGCGGGAGTTAGACAGAAGACTCGTGGATGCCCAGGAAACCAGAAGAATATTGGACAGGCTCTACGGATATGAGGTTTCACCGGTCCTATGGCGCAAAGTTATGCCGAGACTATCTGCTGGGCGTGTCCAGAGCGTGGCTACACGGATGGTAGTTGAGCGAGAACGAGCTCGCATGGGATTTAAATCTGCCTCATGGTGGGATTTGGAAGCTTCGCTTTTAAAGCAAAACGAGACAGTCCAAGCTGTTTCAATTGAGATAAACGGACTTAGGCTTGCCAATGGAAAAGATTTTGACGAGATTGGACGCCTGACTAAAAAAGACGTCATTGTTCTTGGCGAAGAAGAGGCAAGGTCTCTTGCTGAATCTCTTTCATCGGGCACTTTTTCCGTCAAGAGCATAGAAGAGAAACCTTTTAGGAGATCACCCGCGCCCCCTTTCATGACATCGACCTTGCAGCAAGAGGCCGGACGCAAGTTGAGATTTGCCGCAGCAAGGACAATGAGAGCAGCACAGAGGCTTTACGAAGAGGGTTGGATCACATATATGAGAACCGACTCGACAACTCTTTCAGACGAAGCCATAACAACCGCGAGAGAACTAGCATCTTCCAGGTATGGGAAAAATACAATTCCGGCTAAGCCCAGGCTGTATGCAAATAAAGTTAAAAACGCACAAGAGGCCCATGAAGCAATAAGACCGGCAGGGGACTCATGGCCCACTCCTCAAGAAGCATCAAAGAGCCTCCGAGGCGACGAGTCTAAGCTATACGAGTTGATTTGGCAGCGCACGGTTGCCTCTCAGATGGTCGATGCAAATGGCCAGAGTGTCCAGGTGAGAATAGTTGGCCTGACGAAAAATCCTCCTCTTGCATTCAAAAAAGAAGGATCAAATGAGTGTGAAGCTATTTTTTCGGCATCCGGCAGGGTAATTACAGAACCCGGATTCTTGGCCGCTTACGAAGAAGGAAATGATGATAGCGACACATCTGAAGGCGAAAGTGGAACCTCCAGGCTTCCTCAGTTGAAAGTAGGTGAAGCCCTTAACTGCAACGAGATGACACCCAAAGAGCACTCCACTCAACCTCCTCCGAGATACAGTGAGGCCTCTTTGATCAAGGCATTGGAAGAGATGGGTGTGGGAAGACCTTCTACTTATGCTTCGATTATCGATACTATCCAGCAAAGAGGGTATGTTTGGAAAAAGGGCACCGGATTGGTGCCGACCTGGACTGCATTTTCAGTTGTTGGCCTCCTTGAGCGTTACTTTGCAGAGTTGGTTGACTACGGATTCACGGCGTCAATGGAAGATGATCTCGACGAAATTGCAACAGGGTCACAAGAGATGGTCCCGTGGCTGCGAAAATTTTATTTCGGCACCGATGAACTACCCGGTTTAAAGCCAGCTGTTGAAAACAGGCTGGGCGAAATTGATGCAAGAGAGATTAACACCCTCCCAATAGGCAAAGACCCAGATGGCACGGAAATCTTTGTCAGGGTTGGGCGATACGGTCCATATATTGAAAGAGGAGAGGACAGAGCTTCGCTTCCAGATACGCAGCCGCCTGATGAACTAACAGTGGAGTTGGCCCTTGAAATGCTTGCAGCCCCAACAGGAGACAGGCTGGTTGGCCAAGATCCAGAAACCGGCTTACAGATTTTTGCCAAGGCCGGGAGATACGGACCATATGTTCAAATGGAATTACCAGAAAATGCCGGGAAGTCGGAAAAGCCAAAGACTGCATCACTGTTCAAATCAATGCAGGTTGAAACCGTGACTCTTGAAGACGCACTATCGCTCTTTAAACTGCCAAGGAGTCTTGGAACAGACGAGTCTGTCGGGATTGAGATCGTAGCTAAAAATGGTCGATACGGTCCCTACCTGGAGCGTGGAAGCGATACGAGAGCACTTGGAAGTGAAGAAGAACTACTGACAGTAACCTTGGATGAAGCCAAAGAACTTTTCCTGCAGCCAAAAGCTAGGAGATGGCAAAAGCAAGATGCCACACCCCAAGTTTCCTTGGGTGAAGATCCAAATTCAAAGAAGCCCATATTGGTCAAATCCGGAAGGTTTGGTCCATATGTGACGGATGGGGAAACTAACGCATCTTTGAGAAAAGGCGACAGCACTGAAAATCTGACTTTTGAAAGAGCCGTTGAACTGTTAGAAGAAAGACGGTCAGCCGCACCGAGGGCCAAGAAATCCGTTAAAAAGGTTGCTAAAAAGTCACCGGCCAAGAAAGTTGCCAAGAAAGCAGTTAAGAAGGCCGTTGTTAAAAAAGTCGCGAAGAAAGCAGGAGCTAAAAAGATTGTGAAGAAAGCCGCGGCTCCTAAGTCACAAGTTGAAGATTCCGGTGAGTGAAACAGGCAGTTTTATTGTTTTTGAAGGAATCGACGGTTCAGGAAAGTCCACCCAGGCAAAACTACTTGCTAAACGGATAGGAGCGCTTTTCACAATTGCCCCCGGCGGAACTGATTTTGGATTAGAAGTCCGAAATCTGGTACTTCACTCGAATCAAGAATTGAATGACCGCACAGAGGCTTTGCTCATGCTTGCCGATAGATCACAGCACGTGAGCGATGTTATTCTCCCAGCTTTGCGATCCAAGAAGTCGGTAGTTTGCGACAGATTTAATGGCTCTACCATTGCTTACCAAGGTTATGGCAGGGGACTAGACGTCAAAGAGCTAGAATTAGTTACAAGATGGGCTTCAATGAATGTTGAACCTGATCTTTATATTCTTTTAGATATTTCCCCCGAAACTGCAAGTCGTAGGCGAATTGAGAGAAATAAGTCAAACGATCGGATGGAATCTGAGGAGCTTCACTTTCAAGAAAGAGTGAGGCAAGGTTACCTTAAAATTGCGAAAGAGTCAGATAATTGGTCAGTCGTGGATGCGAGCTTAACAGCAGATGAAGTAGAGCGATCAATTAAAGAAGTAGTAGCGGCCAAGTTCGCAAAAGTAATGGAGTTAAATTGAAAGAGAGCAATTCAGGGTCGCCAAAGAAACCCAATAAGTGGTCAGGATCCCTGACGCGAAAAGGTGCGGCCTCAGTCGGTCGACAAAACAGGCCATTCAAAGATCGAGATGGATCAGAACAAAGAGAAGAAAGGCCTTTTAGATCCCGTGGCGGAGACACTCCGTGGCGAGGAGAAAAACGAAGCTTCAATGACAGAGATCGGTCAGAACAACGAGAAGACAGGCCCTATAGATCCCGAGAAGGCGGAGCACCTTGGCGAGGCGAAGAAAAGCCGAGAGGTGACAGGGATCGATTCGGCCAAGGAGAAGGAAGACCATTCAGATCTCGTGAAGGAGGAGCCCCTTATAGATCCCGAGAAGACAGGCCCTATAGATCCCGAGAAGGCGGAGCACCTTGGCGAGGCGAAGAAAAGCCCAGAGGTGACAGGGATCGATCCGGCCAGGGAGAGAGACGGCCCTTTAGGGATAGGAGCGATGGTCCCCCATGGCGGTCTCAGGATTCACAGAGAGGGAGATCGTTTTCCGGCGATGATAGGAAACCATGGCGATCGGAAAGTGGTGAGCCCAGGAGGTTCTCTGAAAACCGTGAACGAAGCGGTGGAGGTTCAAGGGGATACGGAGGATCCCGAGATTCGAGAGATCGTGATTTTAATGGCAGGGGAGCACCGTTTAGATCGGATCGGGATAGAAGCGCTTCTAGATTCTCAAACGATGAGCGGCCCCGACGTGACGGAAGTTCTGGGGAGTGGAGAGAGAAGCGCCAGTCATTCTCATCTAGCAGGTCATCAGAACCAAGAGGCCAAGGCGGTTCTGCCAAACCCTACAAAACGGCGCAAGAAAAGGGTTTGCTTGGCGGAACGGTCATTGGCAAAAGGTCAGTGGCTGAACTAATCAAAAAAAACTCGCGAAAGATTTACGAGATACTGGTTGCTCATGACTACACAGAGGGCCACGACGATTCAGAAGATATCGAATCAATAATTGCTCAAAGTGGTGTCACAACTAGATCGGTGAGCAAAAGAGAGCTTGATGATATTGCAGGAACCTACTCCCATCAAGGCGTAGTAGCAAAATGTCGACCGATTGATTCCATTGGGCTTGACCAGTTAATTGAAATACTGTCAGGGTCTAAATCAAGCATTGACAAAGTCGCTTCGGAGGATTCCCTGGAAGTCGAAATCTTCGAAAGCGAATTAAAGAATGAAGAATCAGACGACGAACTTTTAATTCAAGATGATGATGACATCGAATCAGAGTCTTTAAATGATGAGATTTTGACTAACGAAGAGATTGCCGATGATGACCTTGAATTTGACTTAGCAGATGCTGAAGTATTGGATCTCGATGATTCAGACAAGAAGGGATCCGAGGCATCAAGCGAACAAGTAGATTATGTCGGAGCGCCAATTATTTTGGTTTTAGATGGCATCACGGATCCCCAGAATTTAGGAGCAATTCTTAGATCGGCAGCTTGTTCCGGAGTCAAAGGCGTAGTATTGCCGGCCCAAAGAAGTGCCAAATTGACACCTGCAGTGACTAAAGTTGCAGCAGGTGGAATAGAATACATTAGCTTTGTGGAAGTTGGCGGCATCCCGGCTGCATTGATGGAACTTGCTTCCAAGGGCGTAGAGATCATTGGTCTCGATTCAAGCGGCGATACTTCAATATTTGAACTGCCCGCCCAAGATGGGCTTCGAGCACTTGTAGTTGGTTCCGAAGGAAGCGGGTTGTCAAGGCTTACTAAAATTAGATGTGATTTGCTCGCTAGCATTCCTCACGGAGGGGGTCCTGAGTCGCTAAATGTAAGCGTTGCCACAGGCATAGCTCTCTTTGAGCTATGTAAGAGTTACCTGGGTTAATTTGTGCTGTGGCTGTAGGTATTGAAAATGATAATTTTTTCTTTTTGACAGTTTTCGACTTGACCTTTAGAAAAGTATGAACAAGTATTGGGATTATGCAACATAGACATCTAGGATCAAGCGGTCTTAAAGTTTCGGCTTTAACTTATGGGAATTGGATTACTCACGGAGGCCAAGTGGATGATGACGCGGCATTGGCCTGCGTGCATGCCGCACTTGACCTTGGCATAACGACCTTTGACACGGCAGACGTATATGCAGGCACCGAGGCAGAAAAGGTTTTAGGAAAGGCACTATCTGGCCAGAGGCGAGAAGGACTTGAGATTGCGACCAAGGTTTTTTGGCCCACGGGACCCGGAGTGAATGACCGAGGTTTGTCGAGAAAACACATTATGGAGTCCATTGAAGGCTCGCTTAGGCGTCTTCAAGTCGACTATGTCGATCTCTATCAAGCCCACCGCTTCGATCATGAGACACCTGTTGAGGAAACTGTGGCTGCCTTTGACTATCTCATTAAACAGGGGAAAGTTCTATATGTCGGAGTTTCCGAATGGCGGCGTGAGGAAATAAAGGCATATCTTGACATAGCAGATGCCAATCATAGAAGCCGACTTGTTTCCAATCAGCCTCAGTATTCAATTTTATGGCGAGTTATTGAATCTGAAGTAGTGCCATTTTGCATGGATCAAGGCATTGGTCAGATAGTCTGGTCACCTCTTGCACAAGGAGTACTGACTGGGAAATATCACCTAGGCGAGCCTTTTCCTGCAGGATCTCGAGCGACAGATCCAACCGGATCTAATTTTTTGCAGGGTTATCTTAGAGACAAGGTCCTCGACGCAGTTGACCGTCTTAGACCCGTGGCTAAAGAAGCTGGTCTTTCAATGGCAGTGATGTCCCTTGCATGGGTACTTTCCAGGCCTGGGATTTCTTCAGCAATTGTTGGGGCTACTAGGCCCGAACAGTTGGAGGAAAATGTGGTTGCAGCCAATGTGACACTGGGACAGGACGTCTTGGAAGCAATTGATGAGGCCGTTTTAGATGTGGTAGTAACTGATCCTGCCAAAACTATGAGCCCTCCGCATCGCCCATAGAGTGTAGTGAAGTATCTGGGCAATGAAAAAAATGCCCGCCAAATCTTGAAAACAAATTTAATTGCCCAGCTAGAGGCTAATTGCAGCTACTTTTCTAAAGACCAGTTACTCGTTCCATTAGCGATAAATAATCATCGGCTAATTTGGTTCTGTCAAAGTTTTGTTCCACATAGCTTCTTCCGGTTTTGGCCATTGTATCTCTTAAATCCTTGGAATTTGACAACTCTTTGATAGCTTTTGCCAACATTTCTGGATTTTCGGGAGGCACTACAACTGCACCCGATTCGCTTAGGATCTTGGCAGGCTCTCCAGAGAGTGAGCCTATTACCGCTTTTTCGGAAGCCAAGTACTCAAATATTTTCGATGGGATAAAACTAGTGAACAGCGGGACGTCACGAAGCGGAACTAAGCATATGTCGGCGGCTCCCAATATCAAAGGAACCCTCTCACGAGGCTGGCCGGCCAAAAATGTTACATTTTTAATGTCGTTTTCGTTAACATATTCGACCAGGTCTTTTTTGGCAGCTCCTTCTCCGACGAATACAAAGTGTATGTTTCTCTCATCTTTTAGTAACTGCGCTGTTTTGGCTATTGATATCAAACCATGAGAAATCCCATGGGCGCCGATATAGAGAACCACAATATCGTCTTTAGTTGCGCCAAGTTCTTTTTTAATTTCCAAGTCACAAGGGGCCGACTTAAACTTGTCGAGGTCAACGCCATTTCTAATTACGGTTATTTTTTCACGAGGCACTCCTCGTGAAACCAAGTTTTCTAAAAACCCTTCAGTAACTACGACGACTGCGTCGCTGACACGATAGGCGTAAAGCTCAAGTACCTCGAGTATTTTAATTACTGTTTTGTTAGTCAATACTCCAAGTTCCACAAAGATTGCCGGCCAGAGATCTCTGATCTCCACTATGAGATTGGCGCGCTTGATTCCAGAAATTACCCACGCAGAGAAAATTGAGAAAAATGTCGGAGAGGAAACTATGACAATATCAGGTTTATTGACTTTGGTTATTCCTAACAAAATGGAAGTGATCATAAAAGACAAGTGGCCTAAGGTCTTTTTGACAAATCCTTCGTTAGGAGTTGCATACAACCATGTTCTTACGACCCTATAGCCGTCGATAAATTCCTCCCTTAAAACCGCACCTTGGTACTCAGTGGGGATAATACCTGTTGGGTGATTTGGCATGCCCGTGAGCACAGTTACCTCGTGACCGGATTTTGCCCATGAGGCAGCCATTTCAGAGAGCCTGGCTTGTGGGGCGCCTATTTCGGGTGGGAAGTAATGGGAAACTAAAAGTATTTTCATGGTCAAGTCAATTTGTTTTCAATTTTCAAGCTGGCAAATTTATCGGTGAAGTTAGGAAGATATAAGTAAAAAATAGCAATAAGCAATATCCCAAAATCATTAAGCACGTGGTCCAATATAGTGGCATGCAAGTTGCCGACTCCCAAAACCCCACAGAGAACAGAAAGTAATCCGTAGATGCTTGAGACCGACATATGAGCATAGCCTCGCTGCTGCAATCTTTGATATGCATGGCTTTTGTGCGCTTCAAAGAGCTTCTCTTTCCGCCAGGCCCGCTTGATCAGAGTTGTGGATGTATCAGCTATTGAAAGCACTACAGGTGCAATAATTGCATCAATTGGCACATGTTTTGAAATTGCCACAACAATTGTTCCAGCAATGATAGATCCCCAGCCATAGCTTCCTACATCCCCCGCAAAAGTTTTGGATCTAAAGCAGTTAAATGCTCCAAACCCTATTGCACCTCCGATAAGAGCGCCTGAAAGCAGCTCCAACCACTGTAAATGTAGCTCAGAGGCAAGTATTGCCCAAAATAATCCAGTTACGCCAACTCCAATTGCCGTAATTCCGTCGATGCCATCCATGAAATTCCATGCGTTGATGAACCCAACAATAAAAATGATCGCCACAATGGTTGCAACTAATTTGAATAAGAGACTAAAACTTGACGGAACAAACGAAGCTGTCGAAATCGATAACGATATTACAAGAAGAACAATGAGGCGAAGCAGCGGATTTAAACCACTTACGTCATCGGCTAAACCAACTGAAGACGATATTAATACTGCTATTGGAATAACTACAAGAGGCCAGGTGTGAAACTGGCCTATTGACACTATAAGACAAATGGTCACCACTATTGCTACTAACGACCCCCCGCGAGGGACCGGTTTCGAATGCGATGAGCGGTGATTTGGGGTGTCGAATTGACCTTGTTTTCTTAGAAATGTAATCAAAAATGGCGTAATAAGCAAAGTGGCAAAAGTACCTATACCCAAATAAGCAGCAAAAACCATACTCTTCCAATGGTACAAGTTTCGAGCCAGTTTATATGTCAATGATGAGAGCTTTGTTTGAAATACGACATTGTCTCTTTAATTTCAAGAAATTGAAGAGACACCATAAATAGGCTGCTCTTTAGTTAATGTCAATGTAACTCCGGCTAATTGTGGCAATATTGAGAGATGGAAAGATCTCGCGAAATGGCGGTTAAAGGAAAGCTGGTAGTCATTGGCCAGGGATATGTTGGCCTCCCCCTTTCCATGCGTGCAGTCGAGGTCGGATATACAGTAATTGGATTTGACTTAGATAAGTCCCGAGTAGACCAATTGGCTTCTGGGACTACCTATATTGAAGATGTTAGTTCAAGCCAAATTAAAAGTGCTCTGGAAACAGATCGTTTTATACCTTCATTTGATCCGAGTGATATTGACGGCTTTGATTTTTGTGTAATTACGGTTCCGACTCCTCTTCGAGATGGTCTCCCGGACCTTTCTTATATCACTTCTGCCTCATCCATGATCGGCCCAAGAATCAAAAAGGGTTCTTCGGTTATTTTGGAATCCACTACCTATCCTGGAACTACATCTGAACTGGTGCTTCCTGAACTTGAGAGGCTGAGCAACTTGGTGGCCGGGGTTGATTTCTTCCTAGGCTATTCTCCTGAGAGAATTGATCCGGGAAACCCGAAGTTCAATTTTGTCAATACTCCTAAATTAGTTTCGGGAATCAATAAGGCCTCACTGGAAGTAATCAGTAATTTTTACAAGGACTTAGTCGACGAGACCGTCGAGCTCAAATCTCCTGCCGAGGCCGAGATGGCAAAGCTATTGGAAAACACATTTAGGCACGTAAATGTGGCACTTGTTAACGAATTGGCTGTTTTTGCAAATGAGCTTGGCATTGATGTTTGGGAGGCCATCAGGGGAGCAGCCAGCAAGCCATTTGGTTTTATGCCTTTTTTCCCGGGTCCAGGCGTAGGGGGTCACTGCTTGCCGATAGATCCCTCATATCTATCTTGGAAAGTCAAATTGCAGCTGGGTGAGAATTTTAGATTTGTCGAGTTGGCTAACGACATTAACCACCATATGCCACAGTTTGTATCAAGAAGAGTAATGCTGGGTCTAAATGAAAGGGGAAAGGCAGTCAAGGGTTCCAACATTGTACTCGTAGGTCTTGCTTACAAACCCAATACTTCCGATGCCAGAGAGTCACCAGGAGTGTCTGTGGCAGCTTCACTAATAGAACTTGGGGCAAGAGTCATAGCCCTTGATCCTCTGGTTCGAAAAGAAGATGTTAACTTGCCGCTTGAATGGAAAGATTTTAGCAAAGAGATAATAAAAGAGGCCGATGTTGTGGTGATACTGTCTCCTCATAGAGATTTTGATTTAGATGAAATTGTTAAGAGCGCGAGTTATATCTTAGATACAAGACATGTTCTTAAAGGAGACAATATTGAATACCTTTAGTACTGATTGGTACTTGATTCAATTGTTGGGAAAATAACTTGAAAGTGTTAGTGGTGGCCGGAGCACGGCCCAATTTCATGAAAGTTGCTCCAATTCTAAAGGAACTGGAACTTCGGGGAATTGAGAATTTACTTGTCCACACAGGACAGCACTATGACCCTCTTCTCTCCGACGTATTCTTTTCTGACTTAGCAATGAAGCAGCCTGATTACTCGCTGGATGTCGGGTCCGGTTCGCATGCCTATCAGACTGCCCGAGTAATGGAGGCATTTGAGTCTTTGGTGGAAGAAGTTTCTCCGGATGTAGTGATAGTTGTCGGGGATGTTAATTCGACCCTGGGGTGCGCGCTAGTTGGCGCCAAAGCTCCATGTACAGTAGCCCACGTTGAGGCAGGGTTAAGAAGCAGAGATTGGGCCATGCCCGAAGAAGTTAATAGAGTAGCTGTCGATCATGTGAGCGATTACTTGTTTGCACCATCTCCAGATGCAGTTGATAATTTGAAAAATGAAGGTCTTGGAGATAAGTCATACCTGGTTGGCAATGTTATGGTGGATACTTTGCTGTCCTCGCTTCCACTCGTTGAAAAATCTACAATTATGGAGAAGCTTGGCCTAGTTGGAGATAGCTATGCGCTAGTTACTTTGCATAGACCATCAAATGTTGATGATCCCGATACGCTAGGTACTCTGTTAGAAGCTTTAGAAAATATCGCGCAGGCTTGCAAGGTCGTATTTCCAATTCACCCGAGAACTCTTTCAAAACTGGAAAATAAGACCATTTCACCAAATATCATTACCACTGAACCGGTAGGTTACCTTGACTGCATTGCATTGGAGAAACACGCGAAAGTAGTTCTTACAGATTCGGGAGGCATCCAGGAAGAAACTACAGTATTAGGCACTCCTTGTTTAACGTTGCGCGAATCAACTGAGCGGCCAATTACAGTATCTGAAGGAACTAATCAAGTGGTAGGCACCGACGTAAATATCATTGTTGAAAAGTCGTTGGAAATCATAAAAAATGGCTACCTTAAAAGATCACCGGCACTGTGGGATGGGAAAGCCTCAGAAAGAATTGTGAATATACTTGTTTCTAAATGGGATACTCGCTACTGAGTAGGCAGATAGTTGGCCGCTTCTTTGGCAGTGCAGGGGACTCCATTTGGTGCCAGCGTGATTGAGTTGGTGCTTTGGACATTAATGAATGTTAGATAGCAGTTTCCATATCCAGAACTCACTGCTGCATAAACAAACCCAAGAGCATTGGGAAAGTCAGTTGGCTCAGCTAATGCACTGACTTCAAATGGTCCGGTAGATGCTTTTGAATAAGGAATAATAGTCAGCTTTCCCAATTTCCATGGAGCGTTTGAATTTGTCGGAGAAAAGCCCGCAGAGTTTCGTGATATTTGGCTCGCCAAGAAATTCAGGCTTGCTTGAGCATTGTTCTGCGCATTGTTTTTCATGGTGTGTTTCGCGTAGATGGGAATCGAAATAGAAGCAAAAATTACAAATGTCGCAATTGCCACAAAGGTATAGACTCGACTCACATAGATCCAGTGATCACGGTTTTGATCCACTTCGACACTGTTTTTCAACTTTTTATACTGATATTGGTAAATGAGAGCTGTAACTGTGCCTGCCCAGAAATACCAGCCTGCAGCGAACTTCACGCTTCTGTATGCGTACTCGTTTGCCAGCCTTTCCGCGTATACGTCAGGAGTAGATTCAGTCAATTTTGACCTAAATTCATTGGACCAGAACCAGTCAATTTATAGGTTGAAAGATCTAAAATACCAAGGCCCGCCTGGTATCCGTAAATAAAGTAGCAATAGTTACCCAGTACCGTCACGCCTACAGCTAAATTTGGAGCTGTAATTTGTTTAACGACATTATCCGAACTAACGTCAACAATAGATAGATCATCCGGATGCTTGTGGCTGCCTGGCAACGGCTCGAGTGAAGAATTCGATCCGGAAGAAACTATGAGCCGGTTGCCATTGGGCAGAAAAGCCAGCGCTGTTACGCCTGATTGCACTTTGATCGTATTCGACGAGTAGGTCGGAAGGTCAATCATAGTTATTGTCGAATCGTAATAGTTCCCAACTGCCAGCTTGGATCCATCCGGTGAAATCGACATATATTGAGGATCCCGGCCTACTGATACAGATGCGACTGTTTGGAAAGTCTTAGTGCTAAATACGGATAACGTCCCATAAGCAGGAGAAGCATTCATGCCTAATATGCCATCGCCATTATCTAGGACATAGAGAAGTGATCCGTCGGAAGAAATTGCTAAATTTGCGGCACCGCTGTTTGAAAAAGTATTAATTACTTTATTTGAAGTCAAGTCCACTTCGCTAATACTCCCCGTATTGGAAATGAAATCATATGCCACGTAGGCATATTGCCCGTCAGGAGATATGACAACGGCAGTTGGAGCACCATCAATCGGAATACTTGCAATAACACTTTTGAGCCCCAAACTGACAACGTCTAATACTCCAATATCGCCGGATAAAAAACTTGGAGAATTAAGATTTGAGGCAATTACGTACGCTGTTTTTCCATCTGGCGACAAAGCTGCACCTAAGGCAGTATTATTCATTGAAATGGAAGCAATTTGGTTTCCATTTGCCATGACGACTAAACAATTTAGAAAAGCATCTATATAAACAACCTCGCCAGATTGTAGATTACTCGCTATAGTCGAACCACTTGATGCTACTCCAACACCTTGCAAATTAAAATTGCAGTTGCCAAAGGAAAAGCTGAAAGTGCCGACAAAAATAACTGCCACAACAATGAATCCAATAAGAGAATTAACCCCTACGCCAAAACCCAAAAAAGAAAAGCTTTCGATCCAGCCGTCTGTATTCAATTTCTTCTTTTGCTCTTCAAGTTTTAATTGGTCGAATACATCCAAATTGAAGTGACCTCCTTTAAGAGATTATATATAATGAGGCCAAGCTACACAAGGTGTATTTCTAATTGCGGAATTACTCGAATTAATTAGAACGGCTTTTTGGCTAAAAGCTCAATAAAGGCAATTAAGAACTCAAGCTTGGGGTGAGACATCACGAAGGTTAACTGTTGGAAAGTGTGAGGTTGCTTGGAGAATTGCGGGGAGGGATCAAGGTCTTTAGGATTGTGTTGGGAAATAACTGCTCGCCTCTTGTGCAGAGCACGCTGCGCCGCTGGGTGCCATGATCGTGGAATTACTACTTGATCCGCCAATGGAAATTAGATAGCAGCTTCCATATCCCGAACTTACTGCCCCATACACGAGTCCAATGGCATTGGAGGAGTCGCTCGGCTCGGTTAGGGCGCTAATTTCAAATGGGCCAGTCGATGGTTCTGTGCCTGGAATTACAGTGACTTTTCCCATAGTCCAATGGCGAATTGAATTAGTAGGCTCAAAACCACCTGAATTGGCAGTTATCTGGTTGGAAAAGAAGTTAAGGCTTGCTTTAGCATTGTTCTGAGCATTACTTTTATCGACGTGGATTGCAAAAACTGGAATACCAACTAAGAGCGTCACTATAAAAGTCGCGACTCCTAAGTAAGCAAATATCTGACTTGCCGACATCCAGCGGTTACGAACAGCGTCAGAATCAATAGAGCCTATTAATTTCTTGTACTGATACCGGTAAATAAGAGCTGCTAAAGTACCAATCCAAAAATACCAACCCGCTGCGCATTGAACGCTTCTATATGCATACTTGTTTGCCAACTGCTCATTTGACGAGTCCAAAGTAACTTCCGTCATTTTTCGCCTATATTCATTTGGCCAGAAGAAGTTAACTTGTAACTTTGAAGACTTATGATTCCCATTCCATCTTGATAGCCATATATAAAGTATCCGAAACTTCCGACCACGGTGACTACAACAACCGAGTTTGGAGCCACTATCTGATGGACAATTTTACCGTTAGCTGTGTTGAGAATGGATAGAGCGTCTGGAGACTTGTGGCTTTTTGGCAGGGGCGACAAATTAGGCGTGGATCCAGAAGAGACTAAGAGGTTGTTTCCTTGAGGCAAGAAGGCCACTGAAGTCACCCCTGAAGGAACACTCAATGTCCTCGATGAGAATGTAGAGAGGTTAATTAACGTGACAGTGGAATCGAAATAGTTCCCTATAGCGAGGTTGGATCCATTAGGAGATAGAGAAAGGTAAATTGGCTCTACCCCTGTCGAGATAGTCTTGATAGTTTTGAATGTCCGAGTATCTATTATCGAAACAGCGCCATTTTGGGCGATCCCTCCTTGTGTGGGACTCGCATTTTGCTCTAAGGCGTATAACCACAACCCGTCAGGCGAAACAGCTAAGTTGGCAATATTGTTTACCGGAATCGTGTTAACAACTTTGTTAGTGACTAGGTCCACTACGCTGATACTTGACTTTGAAAAATAACCTTGATTCCCAACATAAGCAAAGTGTCCATCTGGTGAGAGCGCCAGGCCAACTGGATTGCCACCTATGGGAATTGCTGTAACCGTACTTTGGAGTTGAATATTTACCACGTTTAGCGTGTCCACTCCTCCTGGAAATTGATCCGAGCATGTGACATAAGCTGTATTTCCATCCGCAGACAAGACAACTGCTGTCGGTTCCTGGCCCATGGAAATAGTTGCGATCCGACTTCCATTTTTAGTAACTATCAAATCATTGAGAGTAGAATCCACGTAGGCAACTTCATCAGTGGCAGAATTTCCGGCAATGATAAGGCCGCTAGATTTTGAAAATATCTGGGAAAGATTCAAGTTAAATGGTCCAACGAGCATATGAAAGGCAGCAGCGAAAATCATTGCCGCAACAAGAAGTCCAATCAGCGCATTTATGGCAACTCCTATTCCCACAAATACAAGACTTCGGGGCCAGACATTTTCCTTCAGTGGTGTATACTTTTTCCCCAATCTGGGACTGCGCAAGGATTCCAAATTCTCTGAACCTCCTGGAAGAAATTATATATCCGATACCTCAAAATTTCAATCAGTATCTTAGGCACATAACTGAAATTGCCTCTGTTATTGCTAATTCCAGGTTGAAGTATTTATAACATTCCTGGTTATATTTCTAACTAAGAGCGGCAAGCAGCTTTCTATTCCAAAAGAGAGATCTATTTCCAAATTAGTCTCCCAAGAATCCAATGCTATTTAATTCTACGCATATTGTTCGACTTGGATCTTAGTAGAAAATGACTTTGGTTTTCTTGAGAATTCACTTGGGCTCGATTTAAAGAAGTGTTCTAATTGTGCTTAGAGGGGTCACTACTTTATTTCACTAATGTGCAGATTCTTGGTTAGTGACTAAAAAGGACATTGGGTTCAATTTTAACTCCTTTATAGGCCAACTGGCATTTCTGAAATGACTTAAATCAAGTGTTGAATAAACTGTCGCAGCCCTTTGACTATTCGTAATAAGTTGCGGTGTAATTAGCATTGTAATTCGGGAATTCGAAGTCTCCTAATGGTCTTTAATCTAGTATCTAAGCCCACGTCAGGTTCAAGCAAAGGTTAATGCTAGCAATGTGAATAACTGGATTACGTCCACGGAATTACAGGTAGGAAAGTTATTACCTGCACTAGAGACTTGTTTCGAGGTCAAGTCATCATTTTCTAAAGGGAAAAATGTCAGTCTCCAGATACCAATGACCTCGCAAAATGCTTAGGTGATGATGGAGCAATTTATAATTGCAGGGAATTACAAAGTCTGGTTATGAAGAGCAAGGCGATTTTCAAAGCGCAATTGCTCGCATTTTCGATGTCGAAAAGATCGCACATGACAACGGCTTGGAATTTTCATTTCAAAAGGATGTTCTCTTAAAATGAGTTTCATAATGTATTTTGCTTGACTGGATCACGCCTAGGAAAAGTGAACCGTGAAAAAGCGCAAATGTACTCAATCGCCAATTCTTGCAAAGAGATTTCGACTTTAGATCAATTGACCCTAATTACCTCGAGGCAGTTGCCAAAAATATTATTTCAGGGCCTAGAATAATGCTTTGCTGGAAGTCTCTATTTCAAGGTTACTTCAAAGTCAAGATAGCTCGTACTCGTATAAATAGATGGTTTATACTTCGAAGCGGCATTCATGTATGTTAACATTCACAATTGACAGCAATAACTGACAATATTTTAGTTTTGAAGGGAGAGGTAAACATGTGGATTAAGAGAGGCTCCAAGATATGTTTAACTCTTTTACTTTTTTGGACCTTTCTTGAATTCAATTCGCAGAAGCATTTGGGCCCCTTGTCCGTTATAAATGTCCAGTCCACTTCGGCCCTACCGAACTGGAATATTGCAGATTCACTTCCCAATCCTTCCGTAACTGCGATATCGTGTTCGACTGGCAGCACCTGTGTAGCGGTTGGAAATAATTACTCCACTGCTTCGACTGATTCTGGTGCTACATGGACTGAAGGCTCGCCAGCAAAATCAAATCTTTCGAATGTAGGTGTGATGTCTTGCGCCGGTCCAACATTATGCATATCTTTGGCCAATACAAATAACAGTGGAAACTATGGTTATAATTCTTCATATATCAGCAATGACGAAGGTAACTCCTGGGCAAACCTAAATATTCAAGCAAGTTCTGCCACTTACCAGATGACTGATGTTAGCTGTTCTAATTCTTCTGATTGTGTCATTGTTGGAATCATCACGCAATATAATGTTTATTTTATATCTGGAATAATTTTTGCAACTACAGATGGCGGATTAACTTGGACAAGTAGTTCATTGCCCTCCAATACTTTGCCCATATTCGCGGTATCGTGTGTTTCAGCGACCAATTGTACAGCGTTGGCATCAAATCAGAATTCAACTTCGCAGATATTGACAAGTGCAGATGGGGGGCTGACCTGGACTGTGTCAAAGTCATTGTCATTCGGCCTTTCGCGAGGGTTTTTGAAGTGCCCAACTGTTGGTGTTTGCTATTTTGGTGGTGCACTATTCGTGCGTCCAGCAGCTCGGACGCCATAATCCGAAAGGAGAAAGTATGACATAACCGAGCGACAAGCTCACAACAACCTGCCGATGGAAGTTCGGTCCAGGGAGACGCCA
>JAJYDO010000023.1 GCA_021777355.1 Actinomycetes bacterium
TTGAATGTCAAACCACCAATAGTTCTGGTGATGTGTTCGCCGACTGGAATATTTACAGTTCCTAAAAGTCCCATCAGTCTTTAGAATCCCCCGAATATGCGACTTTAGCCATCATGGCCAAAAGCAAGAACTGAAATATAACGAGACCCAGGAGAACTCCGATTGCAAGAAATGGGCTGATGAAAAATGAGCCAATGATTACTGCCGTTGCAATTAATAGCCTGCCGATACTGTGAAGTACCAATCCTTTTCTGGCTTCTTTTGCATCTTCGATATGAACAGAGGCTATCCTCGCATCCATCATTCTCAAGTTCAAAATTGCAGTCCCAAGTCCTATCAACATGCCAAATCCAACCAAAGAATACCCAAGTAATGTTGACACCACGATTGCGACAAATGTGATAGCAAGACCTATCAACACGGCCGTTCTAATTGCCCGTGTCACAGCATTCATCCCTAGCGAAGGCGCCATGGACGCCAGTGCATTCACTTTCATCTCCTCAGCCGCGCGCATCTCCTCACAGGAATTTCCTGATCTGTGCCCAAGCAACGGCCACTGCCGCAACGATGCCTCCCAGTAAACCCAGAAACGTTGCTTTCGGATAGGACTTTAGCACGGAATCAACCCATATTCCTAATACCATCCCTCCAACAGTGCCTCCGACTAATTCGGATCCAACTCCGACCAGAAGCCACAAACTAGGGCCGTTAGAATTTTCACCATTACTAGCAGGACTTTCTAAATCTCCTTTGGCCAAGAGCAATGGATCGGCCTCTTTTGGAGCGCTTTGGATGTCCTCAGAAAAATTTTCCGACTCGCTTTTTTCCATAGTTAACTACTCCAAAAAATCTTCGGGAGTGGAAACTTTTTTCATTGCCGGTGGATTTGTATCGGCGTCGCTTTTTGCCCCTTCACGGCCCCACCCGGGCCTAAACCAGGTATACAAAATTGCACCCAAAATAGCTACTCCGAATGGCACGACTTCGTTTCCATGGGGATCAAAGGTTGGGTAGATAACAATTCCTGAAAGTAATGCAGTCCACACCCACAAAATCGCAACAGCCCTTCTCTGGCCATGACCTAATCTCAAAAGCCTGTGGTGAAGATGATCTTTGTCAGCATGGGCTACACCCTTCCTTTTTGCTGTCCTCCTGATAATGGCAAATGAGACGTCCAAAATCGGTACTCCTAAAATGAAAAAGGGGATAAAAAGCGGAGCGAAGAAAAAATAAGTCTCGCCTGACACGTCAGGGGTTCTTCCCCCAACTACTGAGGTGGACACCGCCATCATAAATCCAAGAAATAAAGCCCCCGAATCTCCCATCATAATTTTTGAAGGGTGCAGATTGTGAGGAAGAAATCCAATACATATCCCACAAGTAATTGCGGCAATTAGCGCACCGATGTTGTCGGGAGTGACAATTCCTTGCTCGGTTAGGCGAAGAGTGTAAATACAAAATGCACCAGAAGCAATGGCAACAATTCCACCTGCCAACCCATCCAAACCGTCTATCAAATTGATAGCATTTGCCATTCCAATTACCCAAATAGCTGTCACCAAGGGAGTCAGGGAGGGAGAAAGAGCTAGAACTGTTCCGAAAGGAATTTTAAACCAGTACATGGTCACTCCGCTGAAATATAGAACCATTGCCGCCAGAATCTGCCCAGAGAGTTTTGCCGGCGCGGACATGTCTATTCGGTCATCAACTAGTCCGACTGCAAATATGACCGCCCCTCCAATCAGAACTCCAAAAATCTCAGACCTAGAGCCAAAGGCCAGGCGAAATCCTCCCATGAACTCCGCTGCTAAAAGGGCCATTCCGAAACCAATAAAAAGCCCCAAGCCCCCTAAGTCAGGTAAAGGCGAAGTATGGATGCGTCTTTCATCCGGTGGAACCACAGCTCCAATCTTTTTTGCCAGCGATCGAACTGGAAACATCACAAAGTATGTAACTGCCGCTCCAATCGCCCCTACGGCAATACATGCGACAATTTCTGAATTCAATTTCTACCTCTGACTAATTCACCAGGAATAACTTTAAAATCCGTATCCCGGCCATGGAGCGCCAGGTGGATATGGATCAAAATCGCTGCAGAGTTCTTTAACTGAAGCCCTAACCTCATTTAGCACCGATCCGTCAGCTCTGTTTTTGAGAGCTTTCCCAATCAACTCGGCCACAGTTCCAATCTCGGTTTCGCTCATGCCAGCTGTGGTCTCGGCAGAGGTTCCAAGTCTTAGACCGCTTGTCACAAACGGGGATCTCGGATCGTCTGGAATTTGATTCCTATTGCAAGTAAGTCCAACTTGATCTAAAACTTCTTGGGCTTCTTTTCCGGTGAGTTCTTTGTCAAAAGGTCTTAGATCAACTAGAACCTGATGGTTCTCGGTGCCTCCGGAGACAATGCGAAAACCCTGTGATTCAAGACCTTTTGCAAGCGCCATGGCATTTTTTATGATTTGAACCCCATATGATTTGAAGTAATCTTCACCAGCTTCACCAAATGCAACTGCTTTTGCCGCAATCACGTGCTCAAGTGGTCCCCCTTGGAGGCCCGGAAATACAGCACTGTCAATTGCTTTTGCAAATTCCGACTTGCACAGAATTGCGCCGCCTCTTGGACCCCTAAGCGTTTTATGTGTCGTAAAGGTTACGATATCGGCTACTCCGACCGGGTTGGGATGGTTGCCGCCTGCAATCAGGCCCATCGGATGGGCAGCATCAAACATAAATAAAGCCCCGACCTCATCGGCAATTTCTCGGAACGGTATCGGATCTATCACTCGTGAATAGGCAGTTGTGCCAGCAACAATTAAAGCAGGTTTTTCCCTTATAGCTAGATCTCTGAGTAAATCAAGATCTATCCGCTCTCCTTTGTCAGAATCTTCTGGAGTTACCCCGTAGGAGATGAATCGATATGTTTTTCCCGTAATAGAAGCAGGAGAACCGTGAGTCAGATGTCCGCCCTGATCTAGACGCATCGCCATAATTGTGTCACCAGGCTGCAATAACGCTTGATAAACTGCCACATTTGCCGATGCCCCAGAGTGCGGCTGTACATTGGCATGATCGGCCCCAAATAACTTAGTTACTCTATTTCTCGCCAAGTCCTCAACTTCGTCGACTACTTGGTTTCCCCCGTAGTATCGCTTGCCCGGATATCCTTCTGAGTACTTGTTGGTTAGAACGCTTGCAGATGCTGCTAAAACTGAAGGCGATGTAAAGTTTTCTGAAGCAATTAGCTGGACTGAGGTTCGCTGCCTTGTAAGTTCATCGATTAAAAACTGCGCTATTTCGGGATCACTCTTTTTTAATGCATTCCAAGGTTCTGTGCCAATTGCACTTGAACTATTTTCGTTAAAAATCACGGTTTCACTCATCTATTAATCTCCATCTCTGCGATTTCATCAATTCTTCTTTCATGTCTTCCCCCTGCAAAAGCAGAAGCTAAAAAACGATCAAGTGCATCTTTTGCAACTTCGGGACCTATAATTCTTGAACCGAAACAGATAACATTTGCATTGTTGTGCTCTCTTGCAAGCCTCGCTGACGTGACGTCGTGGACGGCGGCGGCTCTAACGCCTATCACCTTGTTGGCTGCAATGGAGATGCCAATTCCGGTACCACAGACACACAGCCCCAAATCAACATCCTTTGAGGCAACTTTTTCACCGACTGCTTTTCCATATACTGGGTAATCTACCGATTCCTCCGAATCCGTCCCACAGTCCTCAATTTCATGACCTAGCTCCCTTAAATGAGATGCAAGCAACTCTTTTAATCGATAGCCAGCATGGTCGGCTCCTACGGCAATTCTCACTCTTAAAGTGTACATAGCTTTCAGCTATGCTTTGTGTAATCAATCTACCTGGACAATCTTTAGCCTGTGTGCTTTGTGGCTAAAAGGCACTTTCACTTTAAGCACTGCGTGACGAGGTCAATTGAGACCGGGCCCTCTCTTAAAAGCTTTAAGTCGCCTTTTCTCAAGTCGATGACGGTTGAGGGGGTGTTGTTGCAAATTCCGCCATCTACTACAGCTCCTAGTAATTCCCCGCTTTTTTCACTTTCAAACTGGTCGAGTACTTCCTTGGCCGAAGTTGCAGGCGGCAGCCCATGCCGGTTGGCACTCGTTGTAAAAAGCGGACCCAATTCACTGGCAAGGCTTCTAACAAAGTCATTATCCGGACACCGAATTCCAATACTGCCATCATCGCCGTAGAAATCTGCCAATTTAGTTTCAGGCAATTTGTCTAAAACTAATGTCAGGGGACCCGGCCAAAGTTGCTCCATTATCCTGTTTAGTCTTGGATCATTTAAATCAGCTATTTCATTTACTTGACTAGAATCTGCAACAAGAAGCGCGATCGAAACCTCTCTTGGTCTGTTTTTAAGCAAATATAACTTTTCGAGGCAGCCGGGCAGGCTTGAGACAACGGCAAGCCCGTAAACAGTGTCTGTCGGAATAGCTACTACGGATCCTTCTTTTAGTATGTCCAAGATCGCACTGAATTCCTTTGGCGAGTACAATTTCATATCCATCTCAAATCTAAGGTCTGTGCCGATTAAGAAGCTGCCCTGATTCGACCTGAGACAAATCTGGGCCTTAAAGACAAATCTAAATGGCTCTCAACATCACTATAGTTCGCCTGTTCCAAAAAATTGACCAATGGTTCAATCTGTTCAGGGGCGCACTCCAAAACTAACATGCCATCATCTTTTAAGTACTTGGCTGCATTGGATGCAATGTAAATTAAATCAGACATGCCCTCGTCGGAAGCAAATAGTGCAACTTTAGGTTCAAAGTCCTTTACGCACTTATCAAGTTCATCGTATTGGCTCTGAGACACATAAGGTGGATTCGAAACAATAATATCGACGGCTGAAATATAGTCATCGAGTGGATTAAACCAGAATCCCTGCATGAATTGCACCCTTTTTTGCTGTGGGAAATCAAGTGTTTCTAAGTTAGTTTTAGCCACCTCTAGGGCTTCTTGGCTTAAGTCGGTTGCGACCACTTCAATATCAAATCTAATGTCAATTTCTTTAGCAATTGACAAAGCTATTGCTCCTGAACCGGTTCCAAGATCAACTACTCGTAGGTATCGCCTGTCAATTCCCACATCTTTAGAAACGGCATCTTCAAGATTTTCGCACCTTTGTCGAATTTCATCTATGACGAAGCCCGCTACAACTTCAGTTTCCGGTCTTGGGATGAGAACTGATCTGTTGATAGCAAGCCTTAAATAACGAAAGTCCCAACTTTCCAGCACATACTGGATAGGTTCGCCTTCTTTCACTCTTCGAACAAGTTCTTTCGCCTCATCTATTAAATAAAGCGGCACCTGATCTTTTAAGAGAAGCCCAATTGACGTGTTATCTAAGCCTGAGACTTTTTCTACGACCCACTTGGCCTGAGGGAAGGACTGGAGCTCTTTAGCTAACAAATCAATTAGATCCCCGTAGCCAATCCCCCGACCCACGGTCATTTTTGCCCTTTGTCCTCTGGATCTGTCAGCTGAGTCGCTCTTTCATCTGCAAGCAAGGCATCTGAAAGTTCGTCTAAATCACCAAGAAGTATTTTATCCAGCTTGTATAAAGTTAAACCGATTCGATGGTCCGTCACCCTATTATCTTTATAATTATAAGTCCGAATCTTCTCGCTTCGGCCACCTGAACCGACTTGCGCTTTTCTTGTTAACGACATCTCTTGGCTAAGCTTTTCCTGTTCTTGAGCAAGCAATCTTGACCTCAGCACTTGCATAGCCTTAGCTCTGTTTTGCAGTTGGGAACGCTCATCTTGCATCGCTACAACTATTCCACTTGGAAGATGAGTTATTCTAACTGCCGAATCCGTGGTATTAACACTTTGACCTCCCGGGCCCGATGAATGGTAAACGTCGATCTTTAAATCACTTGGATCTATCTCAACTTCTACTTCCTGAGCCTCAGGGAGCACGGTTACGACGGAAGAAGAAGTGTGCACTCGTCCCTGTGACTCTGTGACTGGCACCCTTTGTACTCTATGTGGACCGCCCTCATGTTTGAGTCTTCTCCAAGCGTCGTTGCCCGAAACCAGCAGGGTGGCCTCGACTATTCCACCTCTTTCACTTTCGGTTTCACCGAGTTTTTCCACTTTCCATTTTCTGGACTCAGCCCACCTTAGATACATGTCCAAAAGATCGCGTGCAAAAATGTTTGCTTCTTCGCCGCCTTCAGCTCCCCTAATTGAAACTATTACGTTTCTTCCATCGTTGGGGTCTTGGGGAACCAGAAGTTCTCCAAACTCACCTTCTAATCTTTCAATGTCTCGCTGGGCGTTGTCGGCTTCAGATTTAGCAACTTCTCGGTCTGATTGGTCAGAAGCATCAGCAACCATATGCTTGGCTACCTCGTAATCATCGTAGGCTGCTTTTAGCGCGCGCCCTGTCATAACTATGGCTTCTAAAGTTTTAAATCTTCTGGAAAGTTCCGCGAAACTTCGTTGATCATTGGCAGCTGAAGGATCAGAGATGCGTATAAGCAACTCTTCATATTCGCTCTCAAAATCAGGCAAGCGCTCTAGCAATAAAAGATCTTATTTAAAATTTTGCTCGAATTACTTTCTTTTGGAGGCCTTCTCGCCGTAGCGCCTCTGGAAGCGCTCTACGCGGCCTCCGGTGTCTACTAGCTTCTGCTTTCCAGTGTAGAAAGGATGACATTCGTTGCAAAGTTCAACATGAAGTTCTGGCTTAGTGGATCTCGTCTCAAAACGATTCCCACAGGAACATTGAACAACAGTTACGTGGTACTCGGGGTGGATTCCAGTTTTCATGGTGTGTTTATTATAGCTTTCTATGACGGCGGTGCTGCCGAGGAGTCGGTACATGACCTCGGATCGAACCAAGGGAGGGGGACTTGGCTCTGAAATACCTGCGAAGGGTTGATGGGACCAAAGGGAGAAGTAGTGGTAGTGGTAGCCCCCGTTGTGGACGGAGCAGTAGTTGTTTGCCCTTGGGTAGAAGCCGGAGTAGTGGGAGAAGGCGCAGAAGGCGGGTTAACCCCCAGTTGAGTTCCGACTACCAGCGTCACATCGGCTCCATTGCCCAGGTCTTTTTGGCCCATGATGACTGTTCCTGAAAGTGAATCCATAAGTCTCTGTGCCTGGGCCAGGTGGCCTGGAGTGTAATAAATTGAAGTTTCGACCTGCTGAGATGAAACCACTTGGGTATTTCCAACCCCTGTTACATTGAAGCCATCGTTTGTCAGAGCCTGGCTCGTGGTGGTGCCCAGATTGTAAGTATTGGTCCCATTTAGTACTTCGAGGGTGAAAGATCCGGGTGATATATTTGATCCAGGCAGCCCCGAGGTGCCCAAAAACTGGCCGATTAACTGTTGGTCAGCCGGCTGAACCGGAAATACAACGTCGCCAAAATCGGCACCGTTATATGTGTAAGAGGCTTCTCCCACTGTTGGAACCGTAGCGCTGGGCATCGAGGACACGCTCACATTGTGAAATGCCCAGGCCAAGCTCGCCATCTCTGAGAATGAAAAATTCTGATCGACTTGGAGATCAGGTAGCACGGAACCGACAATTGAATTCGCAGTAAGTGGGTTTGTAATTTGACTCCTAACTGCAGACCCAAGTACTTTTAAGAACTCGTGGTCTCGTCTAATTCTTGAAATATCTCCTAGTCCGTCATATTGCCAGACACCATTTTGCAAGTAGTAAAGATGCCTCGCCCTTACCAATGCAAGCGCCTGAGTCCCGTCCAAATAAACGCAGCCAGTGCTATATACCCCGAGGCCTGCCATGGAATCCTTAACCTCGGTTGGGAAATACATATGAACTCCGCCAAGATCTTGAACCACGCTCTGGAAAGTGTCAAAGTTTAGTTCAACAAAGTGATTAATTGGAATTCCCAAGTCCTGCTCTACCGTTTGGACAAGATAGTCCGGGCTCACATTAAGAGATGCGTCAATTTTTGCGTGATCAAGCCTGCCCGCAGCAGTTGAGGAAAAATTAGCAATGGGAACGAAAAGATCTCTGGGAATTGAAAGCAGGAAAGCTTGATGAGTTGCCGGGTTCAAGTGGATAACCATAGTCACGTCGCTCCTTGCACCTCCAACTTGTGCACAACTTCCAAATTGAACCGATTGCTGCCCATTTAATGCACACCTGGAATTATTCCCTACCAGAAGGATATTTTCAGGTTGGCCGCTTTGAGTCTGAGTCAAACCATTTACATGAATATGGTGAACTTGGCTGCTTCGATACGCAATATAGCCAAAAGCCCCTCCGGCTAAAAGAACAGACATAATCAGAAGTACTACTGCAGTAATTATCAGTCTTCTCCTCCACCTGCGTTTTCTCTTGAGATGTTTTACGGGTTTCCCTTTTCTTGGGACCCGTGCATGGTTGTTTTGGCTTCTCGCCGTTTCTAAATCAGACATAAATCTCCGAAATATCTCTAAGGAGTTGGATTTTTTGCTATCTCAGCCAAAAACTGATCATTGGATGTTGTCGTTTTAATTTTGTCCATTAGTAGTTCTAGCCCAGGTGCGCTATTGCCATCAGATGCCAAGTTCGTCAAAACTCTCCGAAGTTTCCAAACCTGCTGGAGTTGAAGTCGTTCAAATAAAAGCTCTTCATGCCTAGTCGAAGATGCGTTGACATCAATTGCCGGATAAATTCTTCTCTCGGCGAGCCTTCTATCCAACCGCAGCTCCATATTGCCAGTTCCCTTGAACTCTTCAAATATGACTTCATCCATTTTGGAACCTGTCTCGACTAAGGCAGTAGCCAATATAGTAAGCGAACCGCCCTCTTCAATATTTCTAGCAGCTCCAAAAAATTTCTTGGGAGGGTAAAGAGCTCCTGAATCAACTCCACCTGACATCACTCGTCCGGTTGTCGGCTGGGCCAAGTTATAGGCTCTGGCTAGTCGTGTGATTCCATCGAGAATTATTACAACATCTTTCTTGTTTTCAACAAGTCTTTTGGCCCTTTCAATTGCAAGTTCTGCCACCATTGTGTGCTCGTCTGATGGCCTGTCAAAAGTAGATGCAATCACCTCTCCGTTAACCGATCGTCTCATGTCTGTGACTTCTTCGGGCCTTTCATCTACCAGCAAGACCATAAGGTGGACGTCGGGATTGTTCACTTCGATGGAGTGAGCAATCTGCTTCATTACGCTTGTCTTGCCAGCCTTGGGAGGAGAGACAATTAAACCTCTTTGGCCTTTTCCGATTGGTGAAAGCAAATCTACAATTCTTGCGGTCATATTCGCCGCATCGCCTGGAACTTCAAGCTTGAGTTTCTCGTCCGGGAAAAGAGGTGTTAAGTCTTCAAACTTAGGCCTCATCTTGGCGTCTTCAGAATTTTTTCCATTTATAGAATCAACTCTGAGCAGTGCGGGATATTTTTCATTCGATGCCGCCGGTCTTGATGCACCTTCTAGGTAGTCACCCTTTCTCAAAGAAAACTTTCTTGCTTGGCTGAGCGAAACATATACGTCTTTATTGCTTGGAAGATAACCAGATGTTCTTAAAAACCCATAGCCCTCTTCTCTTAAATCCAGTAATCCTTGAACGGGAATTGGCTCGCCATCATATGGAACTTCATTCTGGCCTTGATTCTCCCGATCAGTTCTGGGTCTGGCGCCGTCTCGACCTCGCCTTCTTCTATTTTTCCTTCCGCCCATCTCATTAGGATCACGATTTTGGTTATTGTTAGGTCTAGGTTGACTACGAGGCTGGCCTCTGTCTTGATCTCCTGAGCGCGGTTCACCGGTTCCTTTTTCAGAACCTTCATCTCCTGAATCTTCAGCTTTTTCTCGACCTCGCTCATTGGTGGAAATATCGGTCGATGGAGCGCTTCTAGTCACTTCCGAAGGGTTTGATTCGCCAAAGTCATCATCCAAGTCAATACTTCCTGTCTCTTGAGCTGCCATTGCGATTAAGGCAGGATTTGCTCTTGGCGTTCTGACCACTTTCCTATCTGCTGTTTTTTCGCTGGTATCACTTTCGGTGGCGACATAATCACTAGCCCCATTAAAACTCTCCGAGACTTCGCCTGCTATGGACACCTTGGAGTTAGACTTCCTCGCCCCGTTTGCCGAGCGAGCGGGAACTTTCCCGTCACCATTTCCTCCTCCTACACCGGCGGCATCCAGGATTTGGTCAATTATGTCTGCTTTTTTTAAGCGAGAACTCGGTTTAAGGGACATTGCCAAAGCAATCGCCTGTAGTTCACCTCGCTCTTTGCTTTCGAGTATAGATCTCTCGAGTTGCAGCTCTCCACTCATGGGAGCACCTCGTTTCAATATCGCACTTGCGTAGCCATACGCCTGCACTACACAAGCAATGTTGCCTTTTGGGTTTTCAATCTTTTAATTTATGATTACCAAGTATTAATAATTGGTAATCGCGCAATTTGCCCATGCTAAGAGTTTTTGTAGAAAAACCTTTCCTATCTTCTCCGCCCCATTTGGTTCATCGAAGAAGGCCACGCTATAGGCATTCATTACATTACTACATATTTTACCTATATTGCAATCACACTTCACTTTTATTTCCCGAAAAGTAGGTATTGACTCAGAATTATCCGATTTACGAGCACTTTCCCCAAAAAAAGAGAGCACAACACACTTGTCAATAATCTAGGCAAATGGTTAATTAGCCAAAAACATGAGGTGAAACTAGACACAAAAAGTAGTTAAAACTCCAATTCCCTCAATTTCAGAAGTTATTATATCGCCCGGTGATAAGTATCTAGGCGGATTAAATGACATCCCTACCCCACTGGGAGTTCCGGTAAAAATCACATCGCCAGGATTAAGAGTAACTACCTCAGAGAGCTTCGAAATAATCTCAGCTACGGAAAAAATCATCTGGGAAGTCCTTGAATCCTGGACAACTTCACCATTTATTTTGGTCTTTAAGGCTAAATCATTTGGGTCTGCCAATTCATCGGGAGTGACTAAGCAAGGTCCTATTGGTCCAAATCCCGGAAATGATTTTCCCAAACTAAATTGACCGCCTGCTTTAACCTGAACCACCCGTTCTGACAAATCTTGTCCAATCGAAAGCCCTGCCACATAGTCCCAGGCCTTATCGGAAGAAACTTCATGACACTTAATTCCCATCACCACAACAAGTTCTACTTCCCAATCTACGTTAGAGCTGGGTAACTTAACATGTGCCCGATCTCCCGTGAGGCACGAAGGAAACTTTGTAAAAGTTGTAGGAATCTCAGGAAGTACCATGCCCATTTCACGAGCATGATCCTTGTAATTCAATCCAATAGCGAATACTTGGCCCGGATGGGGAGCAGGAGATGAAAAAGCCACTCCACTTCCTAGAGACACTGAATTTGACCATTTGAGCCCACTGGCCCATTCTCTAAGTTCAGTCCACTTGTCATAGATTCTCCCTAAATCTGACCTAAACCTACCTTGCGAAGTTTTTTCAATATCGAGGTACTGATCTTCCCTTATCAATACAGCTCGATTGTCAACTTGGGCAACTCTCAATTGAAGTTCCTTTCAATTTGAACTCTTGGCGAAATATAATTTAATTTTGAAACCAATGAACACTCAATAGTTTAAACAAAATAAAGCCACAACAATTAAAGTTCAAGTGCTTCTAAAACGTCTTCCATTCTTGGCAATACCCTTCTTGGAACTGCAATTTGACCAATGGCTATGTCGGGATCTTTCAATCCGTGACCCGTTAAAACGCAAACTACCGTCGAGCCTTTTTCTACGCCTGCCGATAAAAGACCTGCCACTGATGCAGCTGAAGCCGGCTCGCAAAATACCGACTCCTCTCTAGCTAAGAATTTGTATGCTTCTAAAATTTGCTCGTCGCTTACGGCATCTATTAGCCCGCCCGACTCGCTTGCCGCAGATGTCGCTCCATACCACGATGCGGGATTTCCAATCCTGATTGCAGTTGCAACAGTCTCCGGATTTTCAACAGGATGACCCAAAACAATAGGGGCGGCTCCTTTTGCTTGGAAACCACACATTTTGGGAAGCTTAGTTGAAAGTCCAGCTTCTTTATATTGTAGATAGCCCTTCCAATAAGCAGTTATATTTCCGGCATTGCCAACGGGAATACAGTGCACATCAGGCGCGTCTCCTAAAACATCTACTATTTCAAAGGCTCCCGTTTTTTGACCCTCAATTCGAGCTGGATTAATCGAATTAACAACTTCAATAGGAGCGTGATCCGGAAGCCTTCGAACAATTTCTAACGCTTCATCAAAATTGCCTTGAACTTGGAGAACCGTTGCCCCATGGATAAGTGCCTGGGCCAACTTCCCGAGAGCAATGTAACCATCCGGAATAAGAACTGCGCATGTCATTCCGGCCCTTGCCGCATACGCAGCGGCCGCGGCCGAAGTATTTCCCGTTGACGCGCAAACTACAGCTTTGGCCCCAGATTCTTTGGCCTTGGAAATAGCCATTGTCATGCCTCGGTCTTTAAATGAGCCTGTTGGATTTGCTCCTTCGAACTTTAGAAACACATTTGCATCAACTCGTTCAGAAAGCCTGGGAGCCGGAACCAATGGAGTGGCGCCTTCTAAAAGCGTCACAACAGGAGTTTGGCTATTGACATCCAAGAAGTCTCGATACTCTTCAATGATGCCGCCCCAATTAGGACGAGACAACTTTCCCATTACTCCTGGCCCCCGTCAAGAATTCTAATAATACTGCCGACTTTCTTCACAACCGAAAGATTACCTAAATCTCTTTTGGTTGCCTGCAAATTCTTTTCAAGTGCAACGTGGGTGAAAAATACAAGTCTGGCGCCTTCATTGGTTTCCACTTGCTCCATGGATGAAATTGATACTTTATTCATTCCAAATACCTTGGCAACTTCGGCCAGAACACCAGGCTCATCAATTACGTCCAATGCCAAATAGTAACGCGTAGTGATGTCGTTTACAGGTGCAAAATCCACAGTCTCTCTTTTTAAATTCCTTGAAGAAGCTCCGAAGCTAATATTATGAGCTGCATCCAAAATGTCGCCCAGCACAGCCGAAGCAGTGGGAGCGCCTCCTGCACCTTTTCCATATAGCATCAGATCTCCGGCAGCCTCCCCTTCTATAAATATGGCATTGAAGGGTCCTCTCACCGAAGCAAGCGGGTGATCCGCGCTCACAAGAGCCGGGTGGACTCTCACACTTAATTTCCGGGTTCCGCCACTTTCGGTGGAACTCCTTGGACCTTCCACCATTTCAATAATGGCTAAGAGCTTCACAACGTAGCCCATCTTGGTTGCATAAGAAATATCGTATGTCTCAAGCCCGGTTATGCCTTCTCGGAATACATCGTCAAAAACAACATCTGCGCCAAAGGCAATTGAGGCAAGAATTGATGCCTTTGATGCGGCATCCATTCCCTCAATATCGGCCTCCGGATCTCTTTCTGCGTATCCTAAATTTTGGGCTTGACCGAGAGCGTTTTTAAAATCAATACCGAACTCAGTCATCTGGGTCAAAATATAATTTGTGGTCCCATTAACTATTCCGAGAACTCTTACAATTTCCTCTCCGGCCAACGACTCCCGCAAAAGCCGCACCAGAGGGATCGCCCCGGCCACACTGGCTTCGTATAAAAGATCAACGCCCGCTTTATTGGCAGCATTGGCAAGTTCCATTCCATGGTTGGCCAATAGCTCTTTATTGCCTGAAATAACTGACTTGCCCGCATTTAATGCTTTTAAAATAAGTGATTTTGCCGGTTCGATCCCACCAATTAGCTCTACAACTATCTGGACATCATCTCGCGTAATCACACTTTGGGGATCGTCACTCAACAGGTCCAAATGTACAAAGTCGGGCCTCTTTTTTGTCAAGTCATTAACTGCTATTGCTTTAATTTCAAGCATTTTCTTTATGTCGCCTTTGTCGAGCAAGCGAACTAAGGCAGATCCTACGTTTCCACAACCAAGCAAACCAATACCAACCGGCATTTTTTCCATACTTTTACGCTACTTTAAAATGATCACATGCTGAGAATTTAGCCAAATTATCTCGAAGCTACTCATTGGTCGAGTCTTAACAGGTCTTCTGTAGTTTCACGTCTAATAACTAATCGATCAACTCCTGAAGAGACAAAGACTACTGCCGGACGTGGGACTTTATTATAATTAGACGCCATGGCATAGCCATATGCTCCAGTGACGGGCGTAGCCACAAAATCTCCGACCTCGATGTCACTTGGAAGATGTGCTTCAAATACTAAAATGTCGCCTGTTTCGCAGTGTTTCCCGACGAGTCGAGCTTCCATGGGTCTTTGGGCATTTGCCTCTCTGGGCAAAAATGCTTCGTATCCGCTTCCATAAAGTACGGGTCGAGGATTGTCCGACATCCCACCGTCAACTGCGACGTAATTTCTTATTCCCGGTAATTTCTTTATAGTTCCCACCTGATAAACAGTTATGCATGCATGCGCCACTATTGACCTGCCAGGTTCTGCAGTGACTTCCACGTCGCTTGAAATTCCACTCGCGACAACCCCTTTTTTGACTTCTTTTGCCCACTCGGCTATCGAAAGCTGGTCCTCGCCATTTACATATGCAACCCCAAGACCACCACCGATTACAAGTTCTTTTACGCCTAGTGAATTTACCAATGGCCCTATCGCTTCAACGGCCGCCAGAAACCCACCGGTCAAAAAGATTTGGCTGCCAATGTGGAAGTGAATCCCGGATAAAACCATTTCCTTTGACTCTTTTATAATTTCACATGCTTTCATGGCCGCACCGCTTGCAAGTGAAAACCCAAATTTCGTATCTTCTTGACCTGTCTTAATAAATTCGTGTGTGTGAGCTTCGACCCCCGGGGTAACACGAACGAGAATCTTTATGCTTTTTGATTGGGAGCCCGAATCCAAAAGCATTCCGGCCAGTCTCTTTATCCTCTCAATCTCGTCAAAACTGTCAACGACAATTGTTCCCACACCTATGGAAATTGCCTCCGTCAACTCACGAATCGATTTGTTATTCCCATGAAATACAATTTTCGAAGGGTCAATACCTCCGGCCAGCGCGACTGCCATCTCACCACCTGTGGAAACATCAATTCTTAATCCTTCTTCAACAACTAATTCAGCCATTGCCTTACAAAGAAAAGCCTTGGAAGCATATGCAACATTGGGCCCAAAAGCACTTATAGCTTCTTGCAGCCTGAGCCTTAACTCGTCTTCATCGTAGATGAACAGAGGTGTTCCGTACTTTTCGACTAGTTCAAGGACATTTACTCCGGCAATTGAAAGTTCTCCGTTGTCCCCGATAACTGAGTTCATTGGAAGAAGTGCCAAGTCTACCGGGCCATCCGCCATTTCTTTCCTACCAACCGACAAAACTACATCTCCTCCGGAGCGCTAACGCCCAACAAATCAAGCCCGACTCCCAAGCCGATTCTAGTTGCCTCAACTAAATAGAGACGTGATTGGATAAGTTGGGGATCCAAATCCTGAGAGATTACTTTGAAATCATGATAAAAACTGTGAAATTGCCCCGCTAACTTTCTGACCCAAGTTGTGATCTTAAAAGGCACTCTTTCGTTCGCAGCTTCTCTTAACACGTCAGGAAACTCTTCTAGAATCCTTAGAAGTTCTAGTTCGCCATCTTGGCATAGAAGTGTGAAGTCAACTTCTTCTACTGAGATCCTTTCAATTCATTGAGCGCTTGCTTTTCTAAAAATCGAAGAAATCCTCGCATAGGCGTATTGAACATAGTAGACCGGGTTCTCGGACGTAGTTTTTTTGACTAAGTCAATGTCTAAAACTGTTGCTTGGTCAATAGAATTAATCAAGCTCATCAATCTCATGGCATCCGGACCGATTTCATCTAAAAGTGAATCCAAACTTACAAAGTTTCCACTCCTCTTAGACATGGCCCCACCAACTAGTGAAATCATCTGTCCCAATTTAATTTCCAGCTTTTCGGGATCAATATTCAACGCTTTCACTCCGGCTTTTAAGGTAGCAACTTGGCCGTGGTGATCGGCGCCGAAAATGTCGATCACTCGCTCAAAGCCTCTGACTAAAAACTTGTCCCGGTGGTAGGCTAGGTCTCCGCCTGTATAGGTAACATCACCGTTGGATTTCACAAGAACTCTGTCACGAGTGTCGCCCAAGGTTGAACTTGCCAGCCAAATGGCGCCTTCATTGTCATACACCAAGCCCGAAGCCCTCAGGGTCTCGATAGTTTCTTGCACGGCGCCGCCTTCTTCTATTGAAGCCTGAGAGTACCAAGAGTCAAATTCCACACCAATTCTTTTCAAGGTATCCTTTATGCCTTCTAAAATTCTCTCCGCTGCAAACCTGCCAGCTTCAGTTATTTCCATCGGCCCTTGATATTGGTTGGCAAGTTCTGTGACATATTCACCTTGATAACCGTCTTCACTTGGGATCTCGCCCTTTTTCCTCGCAAGCAGACTTTCACCTAATCGGCGAATTTGCCCACCTGTGTCATTGACGTAATACTCCTTCGATACATCCCACCCGCATCTTGAGAGAATTCTTGCAAGTGAATCTCCGTAAGAAGCCCACCAGCCATTGCCCACGTGAATCGGCCCTGTAGGGTTGGCCGAAACAAACTCAATTTGGACTTTCTCTCCTTGGCCCAAATTATCTGCGGCCCAATTGGACCGACCGGCCACAACTACTTCTTTTAAAACGTCCTGTAGCCATAAGGCCTTTAGAAACACATTCACAAAGCCGGGACCAGCAACTTCAGCCCTTTCTAAATGCTCCATACCTGATCTATTGATTTCGTCCACTACAATTTGAGCAACTTCCCTAGGAGGTTTGCCGAGATCTTTCGACAACACCATTGCAACATTGGAGGAGAAATCTCCGTGTTCTCTCCTGGCGGGCCTTTCAATCTTTATCTTTGGCCCAAAGTCACTCCACCCCAGTTCCGACGTAATTTTCGATATCAATTCCAAGAAAGTTTGTTTAGAAGACATTGGTCCTTAATCTCTATTTAATCTGGCGTGCTGCAGCGATATGCTGGAAAAACTTCCAGATTAAGCGCGCTTTCATATAAAGGTTAGTACGGATCAACCGATGGCATAAGACCCTAATCCAATGTAAATTGCAACTAAGGAAATGCAGCTGACAGCTTAGCTGGGGAAATTGGTAGAATCTAGCGGTCCGCCATTTTGGCCCTCGTAGCTCAGTGGATAGAGCGCCGGCCTCCGGAGCCGGGTGCGCAGGTTCGACTCCTGTCGGGGGCACCAACAAATGTGCAGTTCAAAACTGTTGGCTGGCGTCTCTTAAAGAGTTCGACTAGTGGCTTTAAATGCTCTCCAGATATTACTAAATTCAAGCCAAACTCGAATTTAGATTAAATTTCTCTTCTGGTGCATCATGCCCAGCTCGTCTATTCTGAACGTCGCCAAAAGAATAAGACTCACTTTCAAGTTCCTGGAAACTTCTTCTTTCGATTGCCGGCATGTCTCTTTTAAACATTGGTTAGCTGTAATGCAAATTGGATGCACCTTCCAGAGGTAATCAACAAAAGTGGCAAATTCTCATTTAAAGCTCCCACTATCTCTAAAAACATCGGCAAAACTGGCTCAAACAGGGATCGTTGTTCATTTTCCCAGCAAACTTTAAGAAATTCCAAATTATTTTCTAACACTCAAGTGATTAAATGATTTTGTCGGAAGTAGAATTAACTTAATGACAAGGGAGCAAAAGTGAGCGACACTCCAACAGAAAAAGACGAGAACTCAGAAATCAACAACGAAACGCAGAGCCAATTGTGGGCAAACTCCTGGAATAGGGGTCCGAATAGTATTGATTCCCAACCAATTAACAACGAGCCATCTTTGGACAAAAGTTCTAATCCGCCAATTCAGGTGCCACCGACGTACAACCCCGCAGTTGATGCCCAAGCACCAGTTCAGCAGCAAGGATTCGGACCACATTTCCCTCAACCGACAGGTTACTATGGCCAACCACCATATTCACAGTGGAACAATCCGGGAAATCCATATCCGTATTCGAATCCCGGATATGGGGGTTATGGTGGCTATCCGCCTCATCCCGGCTTCCCATATGGCACCCCGCTCCCGCCATTTTCGAACCGACCGGGGAAATCGCCAAGGTCAGTTCCCACATTTGTCTACATTCTCATAGCTGCACTGTGCGTTTTCATTGGTGTAAGCGCTGGAGTCGGAGCTTCACTTTATATTAACCACGCCGCGCCAACTTACGGAGGATTAAACCAAACTTCACCTCCTACACAGAATTCCGGGACTCCTTCTACTTCGCTTCCAACATCTCTCACCGCAGTGAACAATGGAATTGTTGACGTAAACACGAACCTCCAGTACATGCAGGCCCAAGCAGCCGGAACCGGAATTGTCCTGAACTCAAGCGGACTGATCCTTACCAACAACCACGTAATTGATGCTGCAACTCAAATTTCGGTAACCGATATTGGCAACGGAAGGACTTATCCGGCAAAAGTAATTGGATTCGACAAGGTTGATGACGTTGCCGTAATTCAAGCAGAGGGTGCTTCAGGCTTGGCGGTTGCACCTCTTGGGGATTCTTCAAAGATGACTGTCGGCGATTCGGTAACTGCATTGGGGAATGCTGGAGGCGTTGGCGGAAAACCCTCCGTTGCCACCGGTTCGATCACAGCCGTCGACCAATCCATAACTGCGAGTAGTGACATCTCAAATACTTCTGAGCAGTTGACGAACATGCTGGAAACCAATGCTGACATTGTACCGGGTGACTCTGGAGGTCCATTGGTAAATTCTGCTGGTCAGGTAATTGGAATTGATACGGCTGGATCGGCGGGATTTCAGCTTCAGGCCTCCAATGCTACAGGGTTCGCCATTCCAATAAATAAGGCAATTGGCATTGAAAGTCAAATTGTTAAAGGACAATCCTCGTCAAAGATTCACATCGGCCAAATGGGGTTCTTGGGCGTCAGTGTTGAAAATCCAAACTCAGGAAACCTGAGTGCACCTTCACCTTCGGGAGCAGTCATAGCGGCCTTTTTAGCAAACTCGCCCGCACAAGCCGCTGGAATGACGGTTGGTGACGAGATTACTGCAGTAAATGGCGCAACCGTGACGGACACTAACTCATTAAGCAATATTATGCTTCAATTCCACCCGGGAAATGTGATAACAATTACTTACTTGACACCTTCTGGATCAACCCAAAGTGCAACAGTTACCCTTGCCGTTGGGCCGGCAGCTTAAGGTGCAAAAGACCTTAATTATTTTTGAAAACCAATTCCTGAACAAGACTAAAATTTATGAGTCCGAATAATTGCCTCAGATAACATCACCCTTTATGATGCCTTGGTGATTTCTTAACAGTGAGATTTCCAATTTTGAAAGCCAAACCGGCTATCACTAAAAGGATAATTTACCCTTCGGAACAACTATTTCAAAGTCAGCTTTTTTAGTTTGCGATTCCTTTTAACCGGAACTGCCTGAGGAACCTGAGTTTCCAGCAGAAGTGGTCGTGGTTCCGCTATTTCCCGAATTGCCAGTGGTAGTGGAAGTAGTAGTTCCACTATTTCCGGAGTTGCCAGTGGTAGTAGAAGTGGTCGTTGATCCGCTGTTTCCTGAGCTTCCACTAGAAGTGGTCGTGGATCCGCTGTTTCCTGAGCTTCCACTAGAAGTGGTCGTGGATCCGCTGTTTCCCGAGTTGCCGGAGTTGGATGACGTGTTTTGCAGGTAAACTAACCACTTTCCATTCAATTTCTCACATGGAACTGTGAAAATTGAGCCATTGGAGTTGACATCAGCCCATGCCTTGGAAAACGACGTGCTCCCAGAGGGAAGACCCTGATTTGGATTACTGTTTGTTTGGCACTGTTTGCCACTTGATTCAGCGAAAACACCGCCACATACATTTCCTACCACAGCTACCAAAGCTTCGGTCCCGCTTACCTGATAATTAGCAGCTTTAAGTGATCCAGAGAATTTTCCCCCACTTGAAACACTCTTCACGAAGGTATTACATTTGGCAGTTGTTACCCCAGTGGCGTACTGACATGCAGCACTCGTATCCTTGGAAAAAAGTGCCGACATGAAATTATTTACCGCCGACGTAGGATCATCAGAGCTCGAAGAAAGCACCAAATAACCTGCGATTCCACCGCCAATCAACAATATAACCACAATCACAATTGCAATGACTAGTCCAGCCTTTGACTTCTTGGGAGTAACAGGCTGACCTAATGGCCCGGCAGGTTGGAATCCCCCTTGCATCTGAGGCTGAAACCCCTGTTGAGGTTGCCCTCCAAAACCCGGCTGGGGCTGGCCTCCATATCCCTGTTGAGGTTGCCCTCCAAAACCCGGCTGGGGCTGGCCTCCATATCCCTGTTGAGGTTGCCCTCCAAAACCCGGCTGGGGCTGGCCTCCCGGCTGAGGGGAACCCGGAATAGGACCCTGGTTCTGGGGTTGAGGAGGGTTTTGATTAGGAGGAATTGGTGTTCCGGTTGGCTGAGTATAGACGTTAGGTGGATACCACTTTCCATCTTGTCCTTGTATCCAATCGCTTCCACCGGGTACGTTGCTCATCTTAAACCTCTTTACATTAGATAGATTTGCTAATGAAATAGAAACTATCACACCGCCGGCGTCTTAGCCATAGTTTATTAAATGCCTTCAATAATCGGCCTCTCAACAGTACTTTTCGACACTAAATTTCACTAAAGCTGCCTCGTTTCTCTCTCTGTTGCACCACATAATACCTGCATAAATAGACTTTGCATCGTATCTACATTGCACTTAAGCACAAGGAGCCTTTATGAAATTACTTGCTGCCATTTAATCGGGTTATAGGCGATATTGCCCACCATTGCCCGAGGCAAACTAATTTAGATAAGTCAAATTAACCTTTTGGTCATTCTAGGCTGATAGAAATTGCATCATTATGACGATTGCGGCTAATTAACAATTAAGGAAGAAATCGATATCTATTAAACTTCAAATCAGACAATTTAGATCAAAAAATTTTGTTCTGCTAAGGAAATCGAGGAAACTTCCAAACTGCTATTTCATTGATATCGAATTGGAAGCGTCACTTGGAAAAATTTAGGGCGGACTTTCAATACCTATTGGTAAAGCGCCAAAAGAAACGGTTGTTTCATCCATTGCTCTTAGATTTTATTATCAACTTCCTTATGGGGCGGGTAGAAATCCATCCGAGCTCCAAACCATTTTTATGGTTGTGCCGCCAATGGCGTAACCACCATCTGTAATTGGCCCCATGGTGCACCCCTTAGTAACTGTATTAAGGCTTATTCCATAGTAAGTGCCCGTTCCCTCAACCGTCCCGTCCGAAGTTTTTGCCTGGACGCCACTCTTGTTAATAAATACAGCGTAGCAAACATCTTTTACAGGCGAGAAAGCCATGGCCTCGGCAACATTTGAGGTATTGCCGGTTAAATTGGCAGAGCTAAATGCAACTTGGACAGTATTCGAGCTCATGGGAGCATTGTCAGTGTAGGTGATATTGGTTTCACCCTCAGCCATTTGTGCTGCCATATCCATAGATGGAGTCGTGCAAGTTGTCCCAGCTGGGCAATCATAGAAATTTCCGCCATTTTCCGTATAGATAACGTTCATCTCAATAATGGCATTCCCTAAATCGGATTCAACCTGTCGATTTCCAGTAGGAGGACCGCTGTTCCCTGAATTTCCAGAGTTCGGAGAAGAGCCTTGCAGATAAACATACCAAGTACCGTTTATTTTTTCGCATGGAACTATAAAAATGGGGGAACTGCTTGACGTGACATTCGTCCAGGCCCGTCCAAATGTGGTTCCACCCGTTGGAAGCCCATAGTTAGGATTGCCGTTATTTGAACACTTATTTCCGTTACCTGACGAGCTAATCACTCCGCAGGCTTGCCCTGTTACGGAAACCAAAGCTTCGTTTCCACTTACTTGGTAGTTTGCCGCTTTTAGGGAGCCGCTAACGTTTCCCTGCTTGAATACCGAGTTAAGACTGGATATGCAATTATTGGAAGACATTCCAGTTACATAAGTACAGGCAGTCGGCGCATCTTTGGCAAGAACTGCGGCCAGAAAACTATTCACCGCAGGCGTTGGATTATCCGTCGATGCAGAGAGAACCATATACCCTGTGGTCCCTCCACTAATCAAAAGCACCAACACAACAATTACAGCAATTATTGCTCCCTTTTTCGAACTCTTTGGAACAGCTGGCTGACCATACTGCGTTGCCGGTTGAAATCCTCCTTGCATCGGAGCCTGATAACCCGGCTGGTACCCATAAGTAGGCGGATTAGGACTCGCCACTGGGCTTTGGTATTGGGGCTGAGCATTAAATGGAGGTGATTGAGTTGCGCCCGGTTGGTTGTACGCATTGGGCGGATACCACTTTCCATCCTCTCCCAAGAGCCAGCCAGGACCGCCCGGTACGTTGCTCATGGTATGCCTCCTAGCCAAATTGGAATTGATTATAAATTGACCTTATCACAGCTTCGTTTTTCACACTAGGCTTACCTACTTAAATCTAATGGGCTTTAAGTATTACCACACCGTTATTCAAGTGAGCCCAAAAGCCGCCCAAGCCATAAACAATTTTTGAATTTGATCTAAAAAATGAAATTAACTGGTTCAACTTCCTTGATCCAACCGTTATTTACAATCCAGCCTTAAACATGCACAATCATTTGGGCTTTTCCGGAATCGAAGTAAACACTGTAGCTCAACATTAATAAAAACCAATTACATTTTGAACAAGTGCGGCCTCTTTGAGCCATTAACTATCAATTAAAACAAACCCAGAATACATTATTTGCAATATCATTAGCAGAAAAGCTTGCTGAACAATTCGCCACTAATTTATAAATTCGCTGGGCCAGGATTGTTGCATCATTTTCTGGAGGCTATCGGCGAAAGTCTCTAAAATCACTGCTTTCGGTTTGCTGAACTAGATGGACTGAATCGGTTGGAAAACCGATTCAGATTTCTCAAGCTATAGCCATTTCTCAAATTTTGATCATCTTGCAATTTCTCGTTATTAGGCAGCGACATTTCCCGTGTTGCCGGATTTTCCTGAACTACCTGAACTACCTGAACTACCTGAACTACCTGAATTCCCAGGAACTGTTGAAATCCCTCCGGGCGGCGTTGTAGTAGAGCTTCCCGAAGGTGTTGTAGTAGAGCTTCCAGAAGTACCCTTTGAACCCGAATTGTTAGATCCGCCACTTCCTGGCTGTGAGGTTGAATCTAATAATAAGTACACGTACCATTTGCCATTTTGCAACTCGCATAAGATTACAAAAGGGCTTTTGGCGGCACCTTCGGCAAATAAGTTTGACCATTGGGTAGCAAATGAGAGAGTTGGCGATGGCAAGCCAAAACTTGGATTATTATTCGACTTGCAATTCGGCTTAACATTTGGAAAAAGTTTTGACTTTGTGCAAAAAGTACCGGTCAGTGCTATAAGTGCCTGATTGCCAGAAACCACAAAGTTTCTGGTTGTTAACTGGAACTTGGTGAAAGTGACTTTCGAATTCGATTCCACCAATTTTGAATTGCAAGTCTTTGAGTCAGTTCCTATAACTAATGTGCATGCGGAAGCGAAATTGCCACTCTTGAAATACTGCAGATATGAATCTACTGAATTAATAGGCGTAGAAGCTGACTTGTTGGATAAAAGATATACTCCACTTGCAAGAGCACCTATAACTACTATCAGTACGATTACGACTGCCAAAATCAGCGGAGTTTTGGACTTCTTTCCCGCTTTTGGCGTTTCGGCCTTCTTATACGAGACAGGAGATCCATAGGGGGATGTGACTGCATTTACCGGTTGAAAAGTTGCCCGTGGATCTGGACGATATTGATAAGAACCGACCGGGTCAGGCGGACGAATAGAAGAAGGATTTGATTGCCAATCTGGTGGGTACCACTTTCCGTCTTGGCCTAACAGCCAACCGGGACCTCCCGGAACATTGCTCATACTATTACCTCTAGGTTACTGTCTTAATCAATTTAACATTGACTCTGGAACTTTTCACGAATCTCTCGGTTGGAGCATTACCTTAAAGGCTTAAATCACAGATAGCGGGAGTGGTCGTAGCTGTCCTAAGGCTAATTGGCGCCAAAGTCAAACATCTTATGTTTTGGCCGGACTGCTTCAATTTTGACATACTTTTCCCCAAGAGGAGGCCTTGGATCAGCTTCACCCTTGTTTGGCCAAAAGGACATAGCTCTCTCTGTCAAGGCTGTAATTGTCAACGAGGGGTTAACTCCAAGGTTCGCTGAAATTGCAGAGCCGTCGGCCACATAAAGCCCTGGATGACCGTAGATTCTGTGGTAGGGGTCGATCACTCCCTCATCGGCTGATTTTCCAATGCATGCTCCACCGATTATGTGCGCAGTGGTTGGGATGTCTAAAAGGGCTTCGCCCCACGAACCCCAAGCATCTCCATCTAACTCCTTAGCTACTATTCTAGATGCCTTATTTGCAATAGGAAGATAAGTAGGTGCTGGTTTTGAGCCCCTCCTGGTTGTCAGAAATCCCCGCTTTCTTACAAGCTTCATAGAGTTGTCAATGGACTGCATTACCAGCAAAATTACCGCTCGCTCCGACCAGCGTCGAACCGAAAGAGATGCTATGAATTCTCTGGGGTGCGTTATAACTCGCAATAGAAATTTGACCTGCCTTGGAATCTTTCCCCCACCGTCGACCATCATTGTCGAAAGAAGTCCCATGGTATTTGAACCTTTAGGATAACGACACGGCTCAATGTGGGTGTTTTCATCAGGAAATATTGACGAGGTTATCGAGGCGCCCTTAGTAAGGTCAAAATCCGGAACTTTCCGTGCCGTTGCGCCGACAATGGCTTCTGAATTAGTCCTCACTACGTCGCCTAAGCGATCTGAGAGATTAGGAAGGCGTTTTTCATCTTTAAGTTTCATCAAAAGACGCATGGTGCCAAGAACACCAGCCGAAAAAACAACCTGTTCGGCAGTTAAAGTCTTTTCCCTGTTAAAAAACCAAGAACCAGGGCGGATTGTTTTGACGGCGTAGCCACCGCCGGGAAGAGCCCAAAGATCAACAGCCTTGGTCTCGGGATAAATTTTGGCGCCAAATTTTTCCGCCAAATATAAATAGTTTTTGTCTAACGTATTTTTTGCGCCGTGCCTGCAGCCGACCATGCATCCGCCGCACTGCACGCAACCTGACCTCTCCGGCCCAAATCCGCCGAAAAAGGGGTCTGCAACTTTTTTGCCGGGTTCCCCGAAAAAAATGCCAACATCGGTGTACTTAAATGTGTCTTCGACTTTAAGTTCTTTAGCCAATTTACGCATAACTTCATCGGCTGGCGTGTCGTAGGGAACTTTAGCAACTCCCAGCATTTTCTTAGCCATTTTGTAGTGCGGAGCCAGTTCTTGCTTCCATTCGGTGATGTCGCCCCACTGAGGATCAACATAAAATGGATCTCTGGGTTCATACAGAGTGTTCGAATAGACTAATGATCCACCTCCCACTCCGGCACCCGAGAGAATGACAACATCTTTCAAGATGTTCAATCGCTGAATCCCGCGTAGCCCAAGAGCTGGCATAAACATGTATTTGCGGAGATTCCATGATGTCTTGGCAAAATCATCCGGACCAAAGCGCCGCCCCGATTCGATCACTCCAACACGGTAACCTTTTTCGCTTGCTCTAAGAGCTGTAACCGACCCACCAAATCCCGAGCCAACTACTAAAACGTCGTAGTCAAATTTGGTCAAGATTCCACCTTTCAATATATTTTTGCTTAACTTGGTTCAACAAATTAGTTATCGGCCATTAAAAACCCGAAATCCTAAATCAAGCCAAGTTCGGCAACTGCGTCGCGTTCTCCAATTAATTCAGATATCGTCGCCTCCAACTTTGACTTGGCAAAGTCGTTATGGTCAATTCCTTTTTCGACCCTAAAGCTTCCACCATCAGAAAGTATAGGGTAGCCAAAAATTAAACCTTCGGGAACTCCATACTCGCCATGAGACACAACTGCAAGCGACTCGCAGTCTCCCGGCATAGTCTCGCCCACCAATGAACGAACTGAATCAACAACCCCATTGGCCGCCGATGCTGCCGAAGAAGCTCCTCTGGCAGCAATTATTGCAGCACCTCGTTGTTGCACCGATGAAATAAACTCACCTTCAAGCCAAGATCTATCCTCGATTACTTCCGGGACTGGGATTCCCTTGATTGTGGCATGGTCAAAATCGGGGAACTGGGTAGAAGAATGATTTCCCCAAATCGCTACATGAGAAACTTCGGTTACAGGAACGCCAGCCTTAAGTGCCAAAAGTGAGGCTGCTCTATTTTGATCGAGACGCGTCATTGCAAACCATCTTTCATCGGGAATCTCAGGAGCATGTGCCCTTGCAATTAAACAGTTTGTATTACAAGGGTTTCCAACTACCAGAATTTTGACATCACTATTGGCATTTTTTTGGATTGCCTCTCCCTGGGGGCCGAAAATCCCTCCGTTTATTGCCAATAAGTCGTTGCGCTCCATCCCTTGTTTTCTCGGAACTGAACCTACCAACAAAGCCCAAGACGAGCCATTAAATGCAGTGTTTAACTCCGAAGTTGTCTCTATTGAAGAAAGCAGGGGAAATGCACAGTCCTGAAGCTCCATCACCACACCTTCAAGTGCTCCCATCGCCGGTTCCACTTCAAGGAGTCTAAGAGCTACACTTTGTTCCGAACCAAACATTTCTCCCGAAGCTATTCGAAATAAAAGGGAATAGCCAATTTGCCCTGCCGCTCCGGTCACGGTGACTGTTATAGGGTTCGACTTTGTCGATGCTGTCATAAATATCTCCTATTTAATTAATTTCAGTTCTCTAATAATAAATACTAAAGCCTGTCAATAATCGCTGATGCAAACTCCGAACACTTTACTTCAGTTGCATCTGCCCTGAGTCTTGCAAAGTCATACGTAACAATTCCTTCTGAAATTGTCAGTGCCATGGCTTTCACTATAGAGCTTGCAACTTCATCCCACCCAAGGTGCTCAAACATCATTACTCCGGATAAAATAACTGAACCCGGATTGACCTTATCTTGGCCGGCATACTTGGGTGCGGTTCCATGAGTAGCCTCAAAAATGCCGTGCCCGGTTACGTAGTTGATATTGGCCCCGGGTGCAATTCCGATTCCTCCAACTTGAGCTGCAAGGGCATCGGATAGGTAGTCTCCGTTTAGATTAGTAGTTGCAATTACATCATATTCAGACGGCCTGATTAGAATTTGTTGCAACATATTATCTGCAATGGCATCCTTGACCAAAAGTCTTTCGCCCGGCTCGCCATGACAGTCATCCCATCCCACCGCCACGTCGTCGAACTCTTCTTTAACTAATTCGTAACCCCACAATCGAAAAGCGCCTTCCGTGAATTTCTGGATATTTCCTTTGTGCACCATTGTGACACTTTCTCGCTTTCGGCTAAGTGCATACTTAATTGATGCTCTAATTAGGCGCTTTGAGCCCGTGATCGATACCGGCTTTATCCCAATGCCAGAGTCATGCCTAATTTCCCATCCCATTTCATCGTGTAGGTAGGCAATTAATTTAATCGCCTCATCGCTACCTTGTGCCAGTTCGTAGCCGGCATATACATCTTCGGTATTCTCCCTGAAAATAACCATATCTACCCGCTCCGGATGAACTACCGGAGAAGGTACTCCTTCAAACCAGCGAACCGGACGCAAGCACACATACAGATCGAGAATTTGTCTCAGGGCGACATTTAGTGACCTTATTCCTCCTCCGACAGGGGTAGTAAGGGGACCTTTTATCCCTATCAAGTACTCCCTAAACTTACTTATTGTCTCCTCCGGAAGCCACTCACCTGTCTCATCAAACGCCTTTTGCCCTGCTAAAACTTCCATCCATTGAATTTTTTTGCCATGCTTGGCACATGCAGCATCCATCACTGCTTTTGCGGCCGGCCATATATCTATGCCAGTCCCATCACCTTCGATAAAGGGAATTATTGGATTGTCAGATACAACTAGAGACCCATCTTGTGAGATCGAAATTTTTTCAGCCATATATACGAGACTAGCGCCATAATACGAGTCTCAATTCCAAAAAAATACCGGGACTAGTAAGGTTCACCTAAATGCCAGAGGTTTACCCCTAATAATTATGCAAACTTTTTTAAAGTATCTAATTTATAGATAGATCCATTCCGCCTGCATATTGAGCGGTAGCTAAATTCGGAAAATGAATATCCAATATTTCGTCAAAGGTATCTTTGCCCTTACGAAGATGCCTGACTATAGCTTCGGGCCTCTAAAGTCGATGTCAAATTAGATATCATCTGTGGATCAAATGGAGCCAAATTTGTAGAAAAAGCCGAAAGATTAACCATAATTCTTCCCGCCTGAATAAAGACCGCCGTATATGGAATCAAAATCTGACCCTGTGGAAGTCCGCTCGATGCTCCGGAAATTGTAAGGGCAATATTTGCTACAAATCCGTGGACTGTCTCACCTGAATGCAATGGAAGAATAAGGTTCTCACTATCTTCGAGTGACTCGCTTATGCCGTTGGCAGGCGTTCCTAGACCATACAAAAACTGCGAATTATAAAATTCACCAACACAGTTTGCACTCCCTGCAGTTCCAAGAGCTTTCATAAATGGCGAAATTACATCAGCGCTCGCTTCAAGGATTATCGTCGAGTTGATTTCCGTCACAGATTTTGCAAATTTTCCAAAAGCTGGATTTGCAGTTACCGGAGTTTTGGTGTATCCAAAAATTGGTGAAACCGCGGTGTTTGTAGGGTCATTGGTAAGGAGAGATTTGGTCATATTGGCAGCAGGACCGTTAATACCGAGACAAGTTTCAAGGTCGCTAATGGCTTTGTTCATGGCCACTACCCCTGAATTTCCGGCACCGGAATTGTTCCCGCCGCTGGAACAGTTGCTGCTGGTACATCCGGGAGATATTGCAGAAAATCCACTAGGCATATCACTTGCCGTAAGGTTAACCGCGTTGCCAACTTGTTGTATAGAGGCGGTTGATGGCGGTCCGGTGAGGCCGTTGCTTGCCCCGATTAATGAATATCCCAATACTCCTCCGCCAATTACAAATGCGACGAGCAGGGCAATTAATAGCGGCACCATTGACCTCCTGGATGACTTCGAATTGCCATAAGAGCTATAAACATTAGAGGATCCATAAGTAGTAGCGCCTCCATAAGATGCCGGAGCTCCGTAAGGCGAAGTGTAGGGACTGGCCGAACCATATGTTGAAAGAGCCGAAACCTGCGGCTGATATGTGGCAGGCGAATGGGTTGGGGCCTGGCTTTGCGTCGGGTCCCAATGAGCCACGTGAGCATTTATGGAAGCGACCCAATCTGATCCATATTGAGTATTTTTTACAAGAATTCGCAGCTGCTCGCTTCCGGCTGTGAATGTCATTTCCCAACCCTGGGAACCATCACTCAAAGTTATTGGAGTTTTTGCCTCAAAACCTTGAATACTGTGCCATCCGAGGGAAAATGACTGCCCCTCCATCGAACTTTTAATTTCTAGCCCAGATTCACTCAACAAAACTGTGTTGTCTCCAACTACAGTTCCTCCTAGTTCAGCTTGCCGAACCAAGTCAACATGATCAAGCGCAATCGCCGTGGAATCACTCATCACATAACAATATGGCAGATTTTACCCATTGGCGCACTTTTCACCATTATTTCCACAATATAGCCAAATATTAGGAAGTTTTGCCCCAAATTAGATAAGTTTGCTCCCCGCTGCGGTCGAATTCACCTTAAGAAATTTCCGAGGGATGGCTAAGTGCTGGCTTGGCTTAGATCTAGGGCGTTATAAATTTCACGTGTTGCCGTGGAGCGATTTAATGTATAGAAGTGCAACCCTGGGCACCCACTGTCCAGAAGTTTTTGGCAAAGCTCAATTGCCATTTCTAATCCGGCTCTTCTCACTGCCTCGTTTGGATCCTTCGCATTGCCGCTCTGGGCTTTTTCCAATTTTTCTATCATTTTCGGCGGTACAGCGGCTCCCATTGTCTTAATGCTTCCTATTGAGCTAAGCCTTTCAATTGGCAGGATTCCAGGAAGAACGGGTTTGTCGACGCCTAGGGCCGAAAGGTCATCTACTAAGGATAAATAGTGTTCCGCCTCGAAAAAAAACTGGGTAATTGCAAAATCAGCCTTTTTCAATTTCTCGGCTAAATGCTTTCTGTCTGATTCCAGATCCGGTGAATCCGGATGCCCTTGGGGCTGGGCGGCTACGCCAATTGAAAAACCCCCAATGGCCCTAGCAAGTTCGACCAGTTCAATTGCATGAGTTAGCTCGCCATATTTTTGGTCTTCTCCCTTGGGAGGGTCACCTCCCAGGGCCATTAAATTGACTACCCCGGCATTTCTTAAGTCAACCAAAATTTCTGCGAGTTCGAGTCTTGTGTGGTCAACGCAAATTAAATGTGCCATCGGAATCAGAGCCGTTGTTTGTTTCAACCCGGCTACCAGATCATGAGTTCGCTTTCTAGAAGACCTTCCTCCTCGGTAGGTGACAGATACAAAAGACGGGGAAAGCGGAACTAGATCGTGCAATACCTTAACCAGTTGAGCTTGCTCCACATCATTTTTAGGAGGGAAGAATTCAAATGAAAATGTCCTTCCCTTCTTAAGCATTTCAGAAATTTGCGTCATTTTGTCTTTCTCTATCCAAATTTTCCAATAGCGGCATCCATAGCATTTCTAAAGAGCATAGCCACAGTAGTCGGACCAACTCCTCCAACTCTAGGTGTTATATACGAAGCTACTTCTTCAACTTCTTCCAAAACATCGGGCAGCAATTTGTTTCCTTCGTAACGGACACCTGCCCCAATTACTACTGCACCTTCCTTGATATCTGTCTTGGTGATGATCCCGGGCACGCCGACTGCCCCTACTACAATATCTGCCTCCCTCGTATAATCTCTCCAATTCAAGACTCCGCTATGCAGTATCGTAACAGCGGCGTCTGCACCTTTCCGCTTTTGCGACAAAAGTAGCGAAAGCGGTCTCCCAAGAGTTAACCCTCTCCCCAAAATTGCAACATGCTTGCCGCCTACTTCAATTTGGTAGTAACTGAGAATTGCTTCAATCCCAGCAGGCGTACAAGGAATTGGTCCTGGAATATTCAAAGCTAGCCTGCCCATGTTCATAGGGTGCATGCCATCTGCATCCTTGTTGGGCAAAACTTCACAGAGCGCCTTGTCAAAATCAATGCCGGCAGGAGCCGGATACTGGATAAGCATCGCATCCACATTTGGATTGTTATTGAAACTCTCGACTGATCGAAGCAAATCTTCGGTTGTTGCGTTTCCGGACAAATGGATATGTGGTGAATCGAACCCAAGCTCTTGAGCCTTTTTTTGCTTCATTGCAATATATCTCGCACTCGATGCATCGTCGCCAACAAGTATGGTAGCCAATCCCGGCTTTCTTCCCTTTTCCCGGAGAAAAATTTTCGAACTTTCAAAGACTTCTTTTTCGATTGATTCCGCAACTGGTCTCCCAGGCATAAGCACAGCCGTCATCAGTGTCTAAAGTGCCTTTCCCCGGTTAGAATCATCGCAACCCCCTGTTCGTCCGCGGCAGCAATTACTTCGGCATCCCTGACGCTTCCGCCCGGTTGGACTACGACTTTAACGCCGGCTCTAGCGACCGCATCCAAACCGTCTCGAAACGGGAAAAATGCATCTGAGGCGCCGGCACCACCAACTGCCCTTCCATCTGCCTTTTTTTCCGCTAATTCTGCCGCAACCACACGGCTTTGTTGACCCGCGCCCACTCCGAGCACCTGGCCATTGCAAACCAGCACTATGGCATTTGATGTGGTTCTGGCGCAAACTAACCAGGCCAGAGTTGCATCACGCCATCCTTGTTCATCGGGAACCGCTTCTGTAACTACTGTCCAAGTGCCCCCGTCTGGGCCGGCGACGATGTCTGGCTCTTGAACCAGGAACCCTCCGTCGATAGTCCGGAGCTCAAGGCCTCTAGGACCGGGTTTTTTGGCACTTAGTACTCTGAGTACTTTTCTTTTTTCCCTAAAGAGTTCGATTGCACCATGATCATAAGATGGGGCTATTAATACGTCTGCCTGAGGATTTTCAAGGATGGTTTCGGCCAGAGAAAGGTCGACATGATCAGTAATTGCAACAATTCCTCCGAATGCCGAAACCGGATCAGCATCCATGGCTTTGATATAGGCATCGTTGATATCGTGGCTTAGTGCAGCACCACACGCGTTTGCATGCTTAATTATTGCCACCGCACTAGGAGCTAGTTCGGTGAGCCTAGACATTTCATCCGCCAGACGCCAAGCGGCCTCGGCATCAAATAAGTTCAGGTATGAGAGAGTCTTCCCTGAGTGCTGGACCATACTGTCCATCCAGCCGCTCTTTCCTAATTGTCGGTATCTGGCGCCATGTTGATGCGGATTTTCGCCATAGCGCAGTTCGCCCGGAGTTTTTACTATCTCGAAGTTGAGCTTATCGGCCAATACCACTCGTCCGCCCGGCGTGAGATCACCCCCCGTGGCAAAAGTCATTCCGTCGTCACCTCGGAGCCATTCTGTAATTGCCTTGTCGTAGTTCACGCAGTGTTCGAATGCATTTAGTGCAAGGCGCTTCCTGGTTTGATTGCTTAACTTATTGCCATTGTCGTGCAACTCTCCAAGGATAACCGGATACTCTTTTGGATCGACAATGACTCCGACATGTGCGTGGTTTTTAGCAGCGGCCCTGACCATAGTTGGGCCGCCCACATCGATCATTTCGATTCCGGGAGCCGATAAAAATGGGTATAGGTTGCAAACTACCAATTGGAATGGGTCTATTCCATGTCCGGCAAGGTCCTCGAGATGGCTTACTTTATCCAGGTCGGCCAGTATTGCGCCATGTATCTTGGGGTGAAGAGTCTTTACCCTTCCTCCGAGCATCTCGGGAGCTCCGGTAACTTCTTCCACGCTCATATGTGCAATATTGGCCCCGGCAAGAGCTTCCGAGGTTCCCCCGGAAGAAACTATCTCCCAGCCCAAATCTTGAAGTCCCCTTGCAAAGGCTTCTAATCCTGTCTTGTCATATACTGAAATTAGGGCTCTCAAACTCTTTAACTCCTTTTTGCCTACAGCCAATCCTAGGCGAGTATTCGATCACCAATTGATCAAAGCAAACCGTGCCTTTAAATTGAAGATTGTTGACTTATTTTTTTCATAAATTCAACTATTGTCGCTGGATAAAGCTGCCTTTCTACCTCTTTTATTCTTTCATGAAGTGACTCTTCAGTGTCCTCTGGGAAGATGGGGACTTCACTTTGAGCAAGTATTGGTCCTTCGTCAACTCCAATGGTTGCCAAATGAACGGTGCACCCGGTTCGATCATCGCCAGATTCCAATGCATCCCTCACGGCATGCCAACCCTTATATTTTGGTAATAGGGAGGGATGGGTATTCAAAATCCTGCCTTGGAACTTATCAAATATTGATTTTCCAAGTACGGTGCCATAGCCTGCCATCGCAATAACGTCGAGTTGGTGCTTGACGAGTACTGCAGCCACTATCTCGCTATATTTTTCTCTGTCAAAGGAATCGCCAAAAGTGTCCCTAACCACTAATTCCACGGGAATATCGGCATCCATGGCAACTTTCACCGCCCTGCATGGACGGTCGACCACTACTACCTCGACTTCGATCGAGTGCTCTAATATTGATTCAAGAATCGTTCCAGCACCCGAAGCCAGCACACCAAGTTTCACTATCGCAACTTATCAGGAAAATTAAGCGAAAGGGTCACTTTGAACTCATTTCAATACCTGGGAAAGTCCCAGCTAGGTAATTCTCGAATAGTTTGCATCCTTTTCGCCATTGACTTTTATGGTCCTTAAGGTAATTATTTGGGTAGTCGCCTAAGAGCTTAAAACATTCTTTTCCGTCTTTTTCTATCGGGCTTAAAACCGAGAATTCCTCATTTGACGGAACTTATATTTTGTCCAAGGGTCGACTAGAGCTAAACCAAAGTTTTCAAAAACTTTTAGGTTGCGCTTTGTCAAGGTGGCTTCTTGCACCTATAAAATTGACGCAAATTTTCGCATCGAATCAACTTGTTTGAGTTCCAAGGCATTCGCGGCCAGCGACCTCTTTTTAGCTGAGATCGATTAGAAGTCTTGCCCGTACAAGTGCGGCGACAAATATTTAGGTGGCCCGCGAAACCGGCTGGACCTTGGAGGAACTGAAAGTCTTGTCTATCTCAATCCATAGGAGTTCAGAGAGACTTTCGTTTAACTATTCACTGATTTGATCTGACAACTCAAGGCTGGCAAAATACCTGTCAATCTCTTCGGCAAGTGCGAGGGCATCTTGATTTTCCCTTGGATTGCAATTTTCAGACGAATAAGCCTCTTTTTCACCCAGGTCGGCAAGCTTGAACAGTGCGTTTCCCAACATCGGATCGACTGGTTCAATCAATGAGGCCCTCTTTGAAAACTCCACAAAAGTTTCACTTCCTCTTTTTTGTATTCCGTGAATCGCAAATTTCGTGAATACATTATTCCAAGCAGTCTCCACCCCCGAGAAATCAATTTTTTCACGTTTCGAACTTGTCGAGCCCCTCTTATCCCCAGAAACCATCCGGTGCATTTTTTTAGATTTCTCTTTGGCAAAGTAAGCCCCGATGATAAGAATTAGAAGAGCTAAGACAATTAAAACTAACTCTGCCCAATTTGGTTTGTTTGAACTACCCGAATTAGCGTGAATTGGCTTCGTCGTTGTCGGACTTTTAACAGTTGATGTGGGTAAAGAACTACCCGTGGAGGTCGAGGGTTTGGAACTTGGAGTAGTAGTTGCATTTGGAGTAGTGGTTGCTGACGGAGTCGTAGTAGGAGTTGGGCCAATAAAACCTGGCAGAGGTGTCGGACTTTGGCCTGCAAACCCGCTCGGAGTTGGTTCAAATGAAACCCATCCCACCTGCGAACCAAAATAAACTTGGGGCCAGGCATGTGCGTCGGTAGAAAGTATCTGGTATTGATTAGTTTCAGATGTAGGACTTCCTACGTCAAAGCCTACAACTACTCGAGAAGGCAACCCTACCTCTCTTGCGAGCACCGCGAACGCAGTCGCATACTGTTGACAGAATCCTGTCCTAGTCGCAGTCAAAAATTGTAACAGTCCTTCACCTCCCGGACTTAGCGTGGGAGGAGTAAGCGAATAAGTGAAACTCCCGGATTGGAAATAGTTCTCAAGGGCAACTGCTTTTGAACCAGGCGTAGCATCACCTTTCGTGACCAACTGCGCGATAGAGTGAATTTCATTTGGGAGATTGGGCAGTTCCAAGTACTGCGAGAGTAAACTTGGGTCGACTCCAAAATCGGGATTCTGCAGTATAGTGGTCCCAAGCAATGCCGGCTCATAGGAGGCAACTTGATAGCCTAAATTATCAAATGCACCGCCTGAAATTGAAAGCAATCCCAATGGGTTAAGTGACAATGATGTGCCACTTGAGTGACTAGTTACTGACACTGCTTCATCAACTACTGGTAAGGCATTTCCTCCAAGTCTCTCGATATTGTAAGTTTGACTTATCTTATTTGCTCCTTGTTGGTTTAGCCAAGGACCTGGAAGTCGGCTTGAAATTCCAGTTGCATTCCAATTGGTTCCATCGAAATAATCTAAGTTAGCAAGAGTGAAATATGAAGGTGCAGATGTAGAAACGGTGAACATTTTTATGGGGACACTTGCCAAGAACTCGTAAAGCGAATTCATGGAAACAGACAAAGATAACTGGCCCGATTGTGAGTTGTTGCCTCCAAAACCTGACGAAGTGATCTGCAATCTAGTCAATGCCGGACCCATGGCAACACTTGGAATTACTGCCACTACCACTAAGATAACAAAGCCGAAAACTCCCTTCGCCTTTGTCCTGTAACCGTAGAGACCCTTTGAAGATAATTTCCTGCCGGATTGGCCGCTTAATGTGACGAAACTTGACGGAAACAGTGATTTGGGACGAATTTCGCAGACAATAAAAGTTGCAAACATTACCGCAAGCAATAGTGCGAGTCTTATGCCATTGAAGTTTGAGGGAGCCAAAGCAACTGCAATAACTGACAATACCATTGAATCGGCGAGAATACTAAAGGTCCTATATCCTCTGGATCTTGCAGTCTCCGAAGCGAATGCAGAAAGAGCAATTATGAAAACCAGTTCAATTAAGGATCCTCTGTCTAAAGTGCCAAGATGGTGATTCCTGTAATAAGTGGACATGAGTCGAAAACTAACAAAAATGGAGTTAAATGTAGAAGTTGTCGGAACACCGTAATAAGTATTTGGGCCAAGCACTAGTGAAAATAGAGCCGTTAATGCAACTCCATAGGATATTTGAACAATGTAGCGGAGTCTGAATCTAGAAATTAGCCAAGCAGCCAGAAATCCGAAAATGGCGCCTGATAAAAGCTCCAAGAGGGCGAGCTCGGTTGAAGAAAAGAGCTTGCTAGTATAAAATCCAAAGGCAAGAAGATAAGGAAGTACTATCAACTTGGCCCGACTTTCGACGCCCACCAAGCATGTGCCAATCCAACGTCATTTGGAATTGTAACTAGATTTGAGCAACTAATTTTTTCTAAGTTTTCTCCTTCGCCAAATGGCGCTTTTAAAGGGTGGCTCTCATAGGAACTGTTGAAGAATTCATTGGAATTTTTCTCAGTTAAAACAATCTGGAATACTGCACTCAAACAATCAACATCGTTTTCAGTTCTTGAAAATTGCAGACTTGAATCGCCTGTTACTAACACCATATTTCTTACATTCACTTCAGCCAAATATTTATTAAGGCCATGTCCGCTTGATCGTGGGCGACCTTCTAGATCTGCAAGCAATGCAAATAAATTCAATTCGGATTCAAATTGATTTGGCTGCAATACTCTTTTTAGTCCATAAACGGTAGAAATTGTGACTTCCTTGCCAGACTTTAAAAATGAAAGCGCCAAAGATCCAGAGATGTCAGCAAGGCGATCCACCAAATAGGTTTGGCGGCCCAAAAGTTCAGGCGCAATGGTGTTGTCAATTACAATTTCAACCACCCGCTCCGCAGGTCTCTCAAAGGTTCTGAGCATTACTGAAGAGCTCTTTAGACTTAGTGGCCAGTGAACCCTCTCGATGGATTCTCCCAGGCGCCACGGTTTGAATCCAAATGGAGTGTCACCTGAGTTAGATTCCTTCACCTTTAGGTAATTGTTCCCGGCAACTGCAAGTTTTTCTAATCCACTTGAAGTAACTTCCACCGGAGTGAGTTTGGGATATACCAATACTTCGGTTGTCATAGAAGAAGTTA
>JAJYDO010000024.1 GCA_021777355.1 Actinomycetes bacterium
TTGAAATGAACGCTCAATACACTGAAAACGGCGGAAATTTCTATGATTGCGCCACTTCAGGTACTTGTACTGCACCGACTTTGGACATGGCAGCCCAAATGTCAAGTGGTGAAACCAACATCGCTTACACCGATGGTGATCCCGTAAACGCAAACGACGTACAGGTTGCATTCAGCGCCGCCAATTTGACTGGAAATACAGCTAATGCCGCTGAGGCCATGGCATTTTCAGCAGCGAACGATGTTTGCTACGCTGTATTTGTCAACAAGAGCGGAGGCAATGTAAGTACTTCTGATGGCACAAGTTTGGCTGCAGGTACTTTTTACGGAGTCAGCCAGGCGACAATGACAGCCGGATGTACCATGGGAACAATTACAAACGGTGGTTACTCAGTCAATAGTATACCAGCGATGACTTGGAAGTCCGGCGGATTCCCACCTGCCCCTTAAGTAGTTGAAACAATAACTTTTAGAGAGTTAAGAATAAAGCCCTGGCAGAATATGCCAGGGCTTTATTCTTTTGGGTTTCACGGAAGTTATTTAAAGTGAATGCAGTTATTTTTCTTAATCTCTAAAATTTCCAAAATCAATTGGTATTCCAAAATCTGATTCTTTAAGCGAGGTAATTACACTTTGGAGATCGTCCCTCTTTTTCCCTGTTACGCGCAACCTGTCACCTTGCGTTGAAGAAGAAACTCCTTTAATTCCTATCCCTTTGATGTGGGAATTGATTTTTTTTGCGTTGTCCTGGTCGATTCCTGCACGCAGCTTAATAATTTGGCGAGCTCGTCCTTTTGTAGCTTCTATAACCTTTCCTTTGTCTAGCGCCTTAAGCGACACATGACGCTTGACTAGTTTTTCTTCAAGTAGCTGGACTAATGCGGCAAGTCGATCTTCACTGGCTGATTCCAGGGTAATTTCGGTATCACCTAAAGAAATAGTTGAATCAGTACCTTTAAAGTCGAACCTGGTTCCGGATTCTCTTATAGCTTGATCAACTGCATTTTTTACTTCTTGATTATCGATTTCGGAAAAAATATCAAAAGTTGGCATACAGCGAGATTATCCCAGTCGAGCTCACCGGATTTAAAATTGGGAACTACGAAAGGTTCTGCCGCGTCTGCCAAGTGTCATGAGATAGGCTATTTCCTATGTTGCGTTGGGTCGGTACCCGAGTGGCCAAAGGGAGCAGTCTGTAAAACTGCCGGTTCCGCCTACGTAGGTTCGAATCCTACCCGGCCCACGTTTAATTTCAGTTAAATTCTAAAATAGTGATTTAGCTTGAATTGCCCATGTGTGAGAGGTGCAAGATGATGCATCTTTATAGCGAGGAAAGAAATTGGCAGAAGCTACCGCAGAGAGTGATATGAAGACTTCGGCAATTTCTACTCTTGCACGTGCAGTCCGAAAAGATTTTGAAATTTCACCGAATTCGGCCCTCAACCCGGACGAGCAAAAAAGTCCCAGTCAGTCATGGGCACTGGTGGCAAGACCGACGATACTTGGATTTTTGGCGGTGGTCGCAATTGTTTTGGGTGCGAGTCAGCCAGACTCTCCATTTACCCTGAAACAACCTGGTGCGTGGTTTTTTGGGATTAATCAGCCGCCAATCGTATCTGGCAGTACCCCGGCGCCCACTGCCGGCCTTTTCTTGGGTCTGATCGGAGTCTACGGAGGTTTGTTCGTTTTCATGCGGGCTTGGTGGGTTCTTGAGAGAACTACCAAGAGAAATCCCGGAATTTCCATAAAAGTCCTTGCCGTTGTTTTCATGCTTTGGGTGATCCCTCTATTGATGGCTCCGCCCTTGTTCAGCAGAGATTCATACTCATATGCCGGACAAGGCGAGATGGTCAGTCAAGGAATAAGCCCATATCAATACGGAGTAAACGTATTAGGGCAAAATGCCAACCCATATTACAATCAGGTCGACCCTCTTTGGCAGTACACACCTGTTCCATATGGCCCGCTGGATCTAGCACTTGCGGGACTATTGATGAATGTTGCCGACCACAAAGAGCTATTAATGATCGTGCTTTTGAGAGTAATCATGGGTTTATGCGGGATAATCGCGGCGGGATTTTACGTTCCGCGAATCGCTCGTATATTGGGTCGAGATCCGGCTCAGTCATTTACCTTGGCCTTGCTTAGTCCCGTTGTAATTCTTCACTTAATAGGCGGAATACATAACGATGCATTAATGATTGGTTTCATGCTTCCCGGTCTTGCTTACGCTTTAGGGGGAAGGCCTGTTGTGGGGATTGTTCTGTGCGCATTAGCCGCTTTGATTAAAGCTCCCGCATTCGTGGCAGTTGGCTTTATTGGGTGGAATTGGCCCGGAAGTGATGCTCCGCCGGCACTAAGGTTTAAATATCTTAGCTACTCCGCGGTAATTGCACTCGGAGTAATGGCACTAGCCACATGGCCAACCGGATTGGGTTGGGGTTGGGTAAAGGATTTGAATGCACCAGATGCAGTGGTTTCCTGGATGGCACCGGTTACCGGGATTGGCATTGGCCTGTCGCATATCTCACACGCAATTGGATTGCCTATTTCGGGAAATACATGGTTAAACTTTGTCAGAAAGTTTGGAACAGCCAGTTCAGTTGCCGCCGCTGTTTATCTCTTGTTTAAAAGTCACAAAAATAATTGGATTAGGTCGTTAGGAATTGCACTGATACTTAGCGTTGTGCTCTCTCCGGTTGTTCAACCTTGGTATCTATGCTGGGGGCTCGTAGTGCTTGCATTTAGCGTGGAAGGCTGGCAGAAAAAAACTTGTATGGCATTGGCAGTTGTATCCTCGTTTGTCGGACTTCCAGGTGGCAGACAGCTCTTGTATCAACTGGGAGTCGCCAATCCTATTTTTGTGGCGCCATCGGTTTTGATACTTGGCATTGTTTTGCTAGGACCATGTATTCCTTGGATTGCCAGAGTCAAAAGTAACTTCCAGATGTTTCAAGAAACTCCTGATTCAATTGTGAGTTCTAAACAATCAACTGGTAAATAGTCACATCTAGCCACTTCCCAAATTTCCTTCCAACTTCCTTTTCAGTTCCAACCAGCTCAAACCCATGTTTTTTGTGAAGCTTGATTGAAACTTCGTTGTTTCCCGAAATTCGGGCAATCATTGAATGAAAGCCATGCAACTTCGCCCGCTCGATTAGATCGGCGAGCAATAGAGATCCAATTTGCCGTCCGCGAAAGCGGGTGTCAACATATATTGAATTTTCACAAGTCGTCGAATAAGCCGGACGATCTCTAAATGGAGATAGTGCTCCGAACCCTGCAACTATTCCCCTGTCTTGTCCGAGATTTACTACTGCAACGTTTGCAGGATATACGCCTTGGTGGTTTTCAATCCACTTATCTTGCGAACTTTTAGTCCTGGGCCTTAGGTCGAAAGTGGAAGTAGTATTAAGCACCTCATTGTTATAAATTGCAGAAATCTGGGAAGAGTCTTCCAGTGAGGCCAATCTGACAAAGATATCAGTCGAATTTCTAAAATCAGGGGATGTGGGCCCCGTTAAGGTTTTATCTGCCTTCCAAGCAACGTCACTGCCGATTTCATCCACGTTCCCATCGTATATGCAATAGGTGAATTTCCAAGTTTTTAAAGGGGGAGATCTCAAAGAATGTAAAATAAGAGGTCCATCTATTTGGTCGCCCCCTTAGCTCAGTCGGCAGAGCACAGCCATGGTAAGGCTGTTGTCGTCGGTTCGATTCCGACAGGGGGCTCAGGGCGGCGTAGCTCAGTTGGCAGAGCACACGGCTCATAATCGTGATGTCGCGGGTTCGAGTCCCGCCGCCGCTACAAAAGTACACGATATGGGCACTAAAATTACTAGGCGACCACATGCGATAAGCTCAATGTGGGTCTGAATTGAGGGAAAATGGCAAAGAATGAGAAGCGTATATTAGTCACCTTGGCTTGCGAAGAGTGCAAAAGAAGGAACTACATTACGAAAAAAAATAAAATTAACGACAGAGAACGAATGGAAATTCGTAAATTCTGCAAGTGGGATAGACGCCACACTTTACACCGCGAAACTAGATAAAAAGTATTTTGACGTTTCAGCAAGAAGCTTTTTTCTCAAAAAAGCTGTCGTCTAGATATGAGGCTGTGGGCGAGCAAGCCTTGACATTACTGGCAATAAACGGCGATTCTGAGGCTTTTACTACGCTTGTTGAGTTGAGCTTTGAAAGAACCTACGCACTTGCATTTCGTCTCACCCAGGACCGAGATGATGCCTTGGATGTCGTTCAGGATGCTTACCTGAGAGCCTACCGCTCAATCGGAACTTTCAGAGGAGAGTCGGCATTTGAGACCTGGCTATATCGGATTACTGCAAATTCGGCTTTGGCCTATCTCGGGAAGCGCAAAAAACACAGACAGTCTGAAGAGGATGAGGCAAGGCAAAACACCAAGCACAGAGTACCGGCAAACATTTATGAGTCGGGAGTTCTTGACAGTGATCGGCTGGCAAAAGCATTAAAAGAACTGTCGCCGAATTTGAGGGCAGTCATAGTTTTGCGGGATATCTATGATCTCTCACACGAATCTGTCGCTAAAGAGATTGGCATCTCACAGTCTGCGGCTAAAGTTCGACTTCACCGGGCCAGACGGGCTTTGAGAGAAATTTTGGAAAGAGAAACCTTGGCTAAAGGAGAGTTGGCGGAGGGGAGATGACAGTAACATGCAAGCAAGTAGCCAGGTATCTGCCCAATTTTGCCGACGAGAAGGCAACTCTTACCCAACGATTGGTCTCCGTGCACGTGAAAGACTGCCTTTTTTGCCAGGCTCAAGTGGTGAGATATCAAAAATTGAGAAGGTCCATGCAATTGCTTAAGCACTCCTCTCCGGAAATACGAATTGGCGAGATGATGGCTACGTCGGTAAGGCTAGATTTCCAGAATCTCACTAGCGCCAACTCGGATGAGTCGAGTTTTTTAGCAAATCACAAAATTAGATTACTTTTTGGATCACTATCGTTACTTGTGACAACAACTGCAGTTGGAGCCGCGATTCTTTGGGCTAAAAAAGAAAGTTCTCCAAGAAGCGGCGCTCTTTCGAAGTGACAGGCACCGGACCTTGGAAGCGGGCTGAATACATAGCTGCTTTTTAGGTGATAATCTAGATTTGTCCAAAAAGGTAGATTCTAGAAAATTGTTTCAGGTTACCTTGCGAACAACCTTGGAGGGCAGTAGCTCAACTGGTAGAGCATCGGTCTCCAAAACCGGTGGTTGGGGGTTCAAGTCCCTCCTGCCCTGCGCAGTCTAATTAGTAAATAGGAATCAAAGAATTATGAATCGTGAGCAAAAGCGTGCTATGCAAAAAGCTGGGGCGCTCGATGAACAAGGCGAGGTCTCTAGCACTCAGCCACGTGCCAAACCTACTCCTCGGCCGTCTAACAACCAACAAGCAGGAATTTTTGAGAGAATTCGGACTTTCTTTTCAGAGGTGAGCGCCGAGTTGAAAAAGGTAGCGTGGCCAAACCGCCAGGAACTGTCCGGATATACATCTGTGGTAATAGTCTCGTTGTTATTTGTTGGGCTGCTTGTTTTTGGAATCGATTACGGTTGCAACAAGGCAATTATTTTTCTTTTCCAGTCATAGAAATTCGAAGGAGCCGTTAAAAATATGTTAGGTGACACGTTGAATACGCAAGAATCAAGCGTTGATGAATCCGAACAACAAGAAGAAGACCTATCCGGAGAACTTAATTCACAGGATGATGAAAGTTCCGAGCCTCAAGATCTTCCCATAAGTCCATTCGACAGGCCAGGAGCTTGGTATGTGGTTCACACATATGCTGGTTACGAGAACAAAGTCAAGTCGAATTTGGAGACCAGGCTTAAATCCCTGCACATGGAAGACAAGGTTCACGAAGTGGTAATTCCAATGGAAGACGTTGTTGAGATTAAGTCCGGTAAACAAATTGTCAGCTCCAAGAAAGTTTTCCCAGGTTATCTTTTGACAAGGTGTGAAAGAGACAACGAGGCATTTAGAGTAATTAGAGAAACCCCTGGCGTAACGGGTTTTGTTGGCTCAAACAATACTCCTACTAAACTTTCAAGGCCAGAAGTTGAAAGCATTTTGCAGCTCAGAAACGAGGGAGAAGCATCTTCCAAGCGTTCACGCCCCCGTCTGGAATATGAGATTGGCGAAACCGTTCGAGTCAAAGAGGGACCGTTTGCTGATTTCTCAGGCCAGATCTCTGAAATAAATGAGGATCAGCTGCGCTTAAAGGTTTTGGTGAATATTTTCGGTCGTGAAACGCCGGTAGAGCTAGAGTTCGGGCAGGTATCAAAGCTTTAGCAGCCAATCTGTTTTACCGCTAGTGAGTTTTGAGCTAATATTTAGGTTCGCTCCTAACACTTTACGGTTCAAAGTCGTACAGGAAATTCGGTTTCAAAGGAAAGTTAAATGGCAAAGCGTAAAATTATCGCTGTTGTGAAAATTCAGCTTCCGGCAGGTCAGGCAACCCCTGCGCCTCCCGTCGGCACTGCATTAGGACCTCACGGGGTTCAAACTATGGAGTTTTGCAAGCAGTATAACGCGGCAACGGAAGCCCAGCGAGGTTCAATCATTCCGGTTGAAATCTCCATTTATGACGATCGCTCATTTACATTCATCCTCAAAACTCCACCTACACCGGCATTATTGAAGCAAGCTGCCGGGATTGACAAAGGTTCTGCAACCACGGGTCGTGCAGGAGCCGGTTCGGTTACAACAGCCCAGGTCGAAGAGATTGCCCGATTGAAACTACCCGACTTGAATACAAGCAACATAGAATCTGCGGTTCGCCAAGTAGTTGGCACCGCGCGTTCTCTGGGTATCAAGATTGAGAGCAATTGACAATGGCAAGCGGAAAGAAAATAACTGACGCCCAGAAGCGATTCGACAAGATGGCCCATCACTCGCCTGCCGACGCAATTTCACTGGTAAAAGATCTTTCATTTGCCAAATTTGACGAAACCGTAGAAGTGGCCCTCCGATTGGGAGTGGATCCAAGGCGTGCAGACCAAATGCTTAGGGGTACCCTTTCACTGCCTTCTGGAACCGGAAAGACCGCCAAGGTGGCAGTCTTCGCTGCCGGAGACGAGGCAAATGAGGCCCGGCAAGCCGGAGCTGATTTTGTGGGTTCTGACGACTTGGTTTCAAAGGTTATGGACGAGGGATTCGTGGACTTCGACGTAGCCATTGCTACTCCTGACCTCATGGTCCAAGTGGGAAAATTGGGACGAGTTTTAGGTCCAAGAGGGCTCATGCCCAATCCAAAGACCGGCACTGTTACAACAGATATTGCAAAAGCTGTACAGGAGTTCAAATCCGGAAGAGTTGAATATAGAACCGACAAAGTCGGAAACGTGCACGTTCGAATCGGAAAAGTGTCTTTTTCCGAAGCCGCCTTGCTGCAAAATTTCAGAGCGGTTATTGACGAGATAGTCCGTGTTAAACCGGCTGCGGCAAAAGGAAGGTACCTGAGATCCATAACTGTGTGTTCCACTATGGGACCCGGTGTAAAGGTGGATACTGCGCAAGCTAGAATTTCTGAGGAAGATTTGGAACTTAGCGCTTAAAGTTTAAATTTAATTTCGCAAACCGAAGACCTTAGGTGGTACACCCTTAATAGTGAAAACATCCTGAGCAGGAAAGCATGCTTTCGAGACAGTTGAAACTGTCCCTCTTCGGTCGGCAATTACTGAGGAGGATAAATAATGAAAAATGGAGACCCGAGACCCGAAAAGGTCTCACAGGTAGAAGAGATCGAGGGCAAACTTAGCAGTTCCTCAGGTGTTTTATTCACCGAATACAGAGGATTGACTGTCTCCGAGATGGCCACTTTGAGACAAAATCTGGCTGAAGCCGGTGGCCACTATAAGGTATTTAAAAATACTCTCGTGAAAAGGGCGGCCGATAATCGGGGAATCCAAGGACTTGAAAGTATCCTCACCGGGCCAACAGCAATAGCTTTTGTCGAAGGGGACATTGTTGCAGTTGCAAAAGCACTCAAAGAGTTTTCACGGCAAAATTCCGCGCTGGTAGTTAAAGGCGCCTTGCTTGACCAGTCGCTTTTGACTCAGGCAGAAACTTCTCAATTGGCAGACGTGGCTCCTCGTGAAGAGCTTTTGGCTCGATTGGCCGGAGGCTTCCAGGCACCGGCAGCCAAGCTTGCAGGGCTGCTCCAGGCACTTCCAAGAGATTTGGCTTACGGATTCTCGGCCCTAATTGAGAAAAAATCAAAAGAAGCAGCATAAAAAGTTTAATTAAGAAAGAAATATAGGAGAAAATTAATGGCAACAACAGAATTAACCAATGACGAGCTATTGGATGCAATCGGAAACATGACCGTATTGCGTCTCAGCGAATTCTTGAAAGAGTTTGAAGAGAAGTTTGGCGTTTCAGCCGCAGCCCCAGTGGCAGTGGCAGTGGCAGCAGGCCCAGGCGGCGGCGCTGATGCATCCCAAGAGGAAGAGCAAGATGAGTTTGATGTGATTCTTTCTAGTGCTGGCGAGAAGAAAATCCAGGTCATCAAGGAAGTTCGAACCTTGACCAGCCTAGGGTTGAAAGAGGCCAAAGATCTTGTGGACGCGGCTCCTAAGCCTGTTCTAGAGAAGGTTTCCAAGGCAGACGCGGAGAAGGCCAAGGCAGCACTTGAGGAAGCCGGGGCCACTGTAGAGCTTAAGTAAAGCCTTTAAGCGCGGTATCCTTGACTACAGGTTCAAAATGTCGTAATTTAGCCTTGTTGGCAGAATTTTTAGGTTCTGTTGACTGGTAGTACGCGAATCGGTATAAGATAGTGATGTCGTGCTCGTCTTTTCACCGCGCCCCTGTGTTGGTTTGGTTAAAACGCGCCCCGACATAGTAAGTTTCAACAAAGTCCCATTTCGCCGTTCCGGAGGATATCAGTGACCAATCGGTCCACCACTAGGCAACGTTATTCGTTTGCAAATTTAGATGAGGTTCAACCTCTTTCCAACCTGTTAGCTATTCAGCAAGACTCATTCAGATGGTTCCTTGAGGAAGGCTTAGCAGAAGCTTTCCGCGACCTGAGTCCGATTTCGGACTTCAGCGGGAAACTGAATTTAGTTCTGGATTTCGATCCCAAGGATCCCGATCTTCAGCCACCGCCCAAGTTCACTATTGACCAGTGTAAAGAGAAGGACATGACGTATGCCGCGCCTATTTTTGTGCGCGCCACTTTTATGAACTCGGAAACCGGTGAGATTAAAGAGCAAACGGTGTTCATGGGAGATTTCCCAATGATGACCGCCAAGGGAACTTTTATCATCAACGGAACCGAACGTGTTGTTGTCAGTCAGCTGGTCCGATCCCCGGGAGTTTTGTTTCAACCTGGAAAAGATCTAAAAACAATTGTTACTTCGACAATTCACCCTTATCGAGGCGAGTGGATCGAACTTGACCTTGAGGACAAACCCTCAAAAGATCTCAGTGCAGGTGCAAGAGTTGCAAGAAAGAGGAGAGTTTCTCTTTTTGTCCTTCTTAAGGCTCTCGGTTACGGGGACAAGTCATTTCTGGAAAGTTTTGTAAGGCATTTTGATTTTCTGGCGCCGCAGTGGGAGAAAGAAAAGGAACTTTTCCCAACGCAAGATGACGCTCTTATGGAAGTCTTCAGAAGGGCAAGGCCCGGCGAGCCCATGTCAGTCGAAGCTGCTCGCGCATACTTTGAGAATGCATTTTTCTCCAACAAGCGCTATGACCTGACAAGAGTAGGGCGATACAAACTGAACCGCAAGCTGGGTCCTGAACTAGACAAGATAAGTCAAATTTTTAATGTCAGTCTTGACCGGCCGGACCCCGAGCAAAGTTTCTTGGCTAGAAGTGAAGTTTTGGCATCTGCTTGCTACATGTTGCATTTGGCAAATGGAGAGCCCGGCTACCGCTTAGACGACCAAGATCACTTTGCCAACCGAAGAATCAGAAGCGTTGGAGAATTAATCCAAAACCAGGTTCGAGTCGGACTGTCAAGAATGGAGAGGGTTGTTCGTGAGAGAATGACAACTCAGGATGTCGAGGCCATCACTCCTCAGTCTTTAATTAACGTGAGACCTGTCGTGGCCGCCATAAAAGAGTTCTTTGGCACAAGCCAGTCGAGCCAGTTCATGGACCAACACAATCCGTTGTCGGGCCTTGCCCACAAGAGGCGTTTATCGGCTCTTGGACCGGGGGGTCTTTCACGTGAGCGTGCGGGATTTGAAGTTCGAGACGTCCACACATCCCACTACGGCCGCATGTGCCCAATCGAGACTCCTGAAGGCCCAAACATTGGACTCATTGGAGCCCTTGCTACATATGCTCGGGTAAACGACCATGGTTTTATTGAAACTCCTTACAGAAAAGTCGTGGATGGAAAAGTCACTGACAAGATTCATTGGCTGGCTGCCGACGAAGAAGAAGAGTACATTATTGCCCAGGCAAATGCTCCCTTGAAAGAAGACGGCACTTTTGCCCAGGAGAAAGTCCTCGTAAGAAGAGGACCTCAAGGAGCCGGTGTCAGGGTTGGCGCAGGTGCGACTTCATATGGCACCACCAGCGAAGTTGACTACGTTCCGGGTTCAGAAGTTGATCTTATGGATGTAAGTCCTAAGCAGATTGTTTCCGTTTCAACCGCCCTAATTCCATTCGTTGAGCACGACGACGCCAACAGAGCGCTTATGGGTGCCAACATGCAGAAGCAAGCTGTGCCGCTTTTGGTTCCCGAAGCCCCTTTTATCGGGACAGGCGTTGAAGCGAGAGCTGCAATTGATGCCGGTGAAGTACTCATCTCAGAAGGAAGAGGCACAGTGGTTGAAGTCACTGGCGAGCACATTGCCATGGATTACGAAGAAGGTCAAAAGGGCAAGTTTGGCGCTCCCCTTCCCACTCGTGTCGTCTATCACTTAGAGAAGTTTCGACGTTCTAACCAAAACACCTGTATCAATTATAGAACTCTTGTTTCAGAGGGCCAAAAAGTTGTGCAAGGTGAAGTTTTGGCAGATGGCCCTGCTGTTCACGAAGGAGAGCTTGCCTTAGGAAAAAACCTTCTTGTTGCATTCATGCCTTGGGAAGGATACAACTACGAAGATGCCATAATTCTTTCTGAAAGATTGGTTAGAGACGACGTGCTTACTTCAATCCATATTGAAGAACACGAAGTGGATGCCAGAGACACCAAGCTCGGAACAGAAGAAATTACCCGGGACATTCCAAATCTTTCGGAAGATATTTTGGCTGATTTGGATGAAAGAGGGATTATTCGAATCGGAGCTGAAGTTGACGCGGGCGACATTCTCGTAGGAAAAGTAACTCCAAAAGGTGAGACCGAACTAACTCCTGAAGAGAGGCTGCTTCGCGCAATTTTTGGCGAAAAAGCTCGTGACGTGAGAGATACGTCAATGAAAGTTCCTCACGGTGAATCAGGAACCGTAATTGATGTCAAAGTTTTCTCGAGGGAAGACGCGCATGAACTCCCGCCTGGTGTAAATCAGTTGGTCCGGGTATATGTCGCGCAGAAGAGGAAGATTTCAGAGGGCGACAAGCTCGCAGGACGCCACGGAAACAAAGGTGTTATCTCAAAAATTCTTCCAATTGCCGAAATGCCTTATTTGGAAGACGGAACTCCGGTAGATATTATTTTGAATCCCCTTGGTGTACCGAGCCGAATGAATGTCGGCCAGGTTCTTGAATCTCATCTTGGCTACCTTGCCCGTTGGGGTTGGAATGGCGACGGAAATAAAGACACCGATGTCGAGACAGCAAATTCTAATAAGACCAGACCTAGGACAAAGCCCGGAAGATGGATCGCTACCCCCGTATTTGACGGAGCCCACTGGGACGAAGAAGAAGAAGCTGGAAAGCACCCAACCATACAGCAAGCATTTGACAAAATGAACACTGACGGTGCAAACGGCAAAAGGCTTGTGGGAAGAGAGGGAAAGGTCACTTTATACGACGGCCGGACCGGTTTTCCCTACGACAATCCTGTGAGTGTTGGATACATGTACATTCTTAAACTCGCCCACTTGGTAGATGACAAGATTCACGCCAGGTCAACCGGACCTTACTCCATGATTACTCAACAGCCACTAGGTGGGAAAGCCCAGTTTGGCGGCCAAAGATTTGGTGAGATGGAAGTTTGGGCTCTGGAAGCCTACGGTGCGGCATATGCCCTTCAAGAGTTGTTAACCATCAAGTCCGATGATGTATTGGGCAGGGTAAAGGTTTATGAAGCAATTGTGAAGGGCGAGAATATTCCCGAGCCCGGAATTCCGGAGAGTTTCAAGGTTTTGATCAAGGAAATGCAATCTCTTTGTCTGGACGTTGAAGTTCTCTCGAGAAGCGGCGAAGAAATATATATGCGTGAGTTTGACGAAGATGTTTATCGCACTACCGAAGAACTTGGCATTGACATATCACGCCCCGAGAGAGGCTCTGATGACGACGAAGATCGTAAAGTAGCTGAAAGGAGGATGTCGTAATGGTGGATATGGTTGATAGGACTCCTCGTCCAGAGTCATTTGTTCGAAAAGAGCGAGCTGATAAAGGACGCAAATCAATTGATGTAAACAGCTTTGATCAGTTGAGAATCGGACTCGCGACGTCTGAGGCAATAAGAATGTGGTCAAGTGGTGAGGTCAAAAAGCCTGAAACCATTAACTACAGGACTCTTAGGCCGGAAAAAGACGGGCTTTTCTGCGAGAAGATTTTTGGTCCCACCAAGGACTGGGAGTGTTACTGCGGAAAATACAAGCGGGTCAGGTTCAAAGGAATTATCTGTGAGCGATGTGGCGTTGAAGTAACGCGCTCGAAAGTACGTCGTGAGCGAATGGGCCATATCGAACTTGCAGCTCCCGTAGTTCATATTTGGTACTTGAGAGGAACTCGGTCTTGGTTGGCTTATCTTTTGATGGGTACCGAGGTCCGTGAGGAGCTAAAAGCAAAGCAGCTTGAGAAAGTTATTTACTTTGCCGCGAATATGGTCACTTTTGTAGATGAAGAAAAGAGACACCAGGATCTGCCAAGTCTTGAGGCGGAACTGCTTGAAGAGATATCCGAAATCGAGCGCAGCCGAGACGTGGAGATTGACAAGAAGTTCAAAGCCAGTGAAGCTGAACTAGCTCAACTCGAAGCAGAGGGTGCCAAAGACGCTGAAATAAAGGCCAGGCAAAGAAACCTCGAAAAAGAAGTGACTTCCATAAGGGAACGGGCAGCCGAAGATATTGAACTTGCCAGAAATGGCTTTGAGGAGTTCCGAAATCTATTTGCCAGAAGAATAATTGAGGACGAGTCGCTTTGGCGCGAGTTAAAAATGCGCTATTCCGATTACTTTGAAGGCGGGATGGGCGCAGAAGCCATTTTGGATCTTATTGACCGTCTTGACTTTGACGAAGAGGAGATTAAGCTTCGCGCTGCAATTGACCCGATTGAAGGCAAGAGGCCTCTGTCGGTTCAGAGAAAGCAAAAGGCCATCAAGAGATTGAAAATTGTCTCAGCCTTCAACAGAAGAAATGAAGACGGCAATCGAGCCAATGATCCTAGGGCCATGATCTTAGAGGCAGTTCCGGTGATCCCTCCTGATCTCCGACCAATGGTGCAGCTTGAAGGTGGCAGATTTGCTACTTCTGACCTCAACGATTTATACCGAAGAGTAATTAACAGGAATAATCGTCTCAAGAGACTATTGGACTTAGGTGCTCCAGACATCATTATAAATAATGAAAAAAGGATGCTCCAAGAAGCAGTCGATGCACTCTTTGACAACGGTCGTCGCGGCAAGCCCGTAGCAGGACCGGGAAACAGGCCGCTAAAGAGCCTTTCAGATATGTTGAAAGGCAAGCAAGGTCGTTTCCGTCAAAACCTGTTAGGAAAGCGTGTTGACTACTCGGGAAGATCAGTAATTGTTGTTGGACCGACACTAAAACTTCACCAGTGCGGACTTCCAAAGCAAATGGCGCTTGAGCTATTCAAGCCTTTTGTGATGAAACAACTTGTAGACACGGCAATTGCCCAGAACATTAAGTCGGCAAAGAGAATGGTCGAGAGGCGAAGGCCTCAAGTTTGGGATGTCTTGGAAGAGGTTATTAAAGAACACCCCGTGCTTCTAAACAGAGCGCCAACTCTTCACAGATTAGGTATTCAGGCATTTGAACCAATATTGATTGAAGGTAAAGCCATCCAAATTCACCCGCTCGTTTGTACGGCATTTAATGCCGACTTCGACGGTGACCAGATGGCAGTTCACTTGCCCCTTTCAGCTGAAGCCCAAGCCGAGGCGCGTATTTTGATGCTCAGTGCGCACAACATACTTTCACCCGCCACAGGCAGGCCGATTACCGTTCCTACCCTGGACATGGTTTTTGGAATTTATTACCTGACTCTCATGAAAGAAGGCGCCAAAGGCGAAGGAAGAGTGTTTAGGCATCTCTTTGAGGTCGAGGCTGCTCTGGCTGAAGGCGACCTTGAGATTCATGCGAAAATAAAGCTGAGGCCAGGACCTGAGGGTCTAAGAGTTCACCAGCTGCCAAGGCATCCTGGGAAATCCTACTGGGTCGTTGGTGAAGGCGAAGAACAAGAGGAAGAGAAACTTGGACCTACAAGTTCTCCAAGTGCATACCTCTATCCGGTGGAAGTGGGCGAGGAGATTGAAACGACTGCAGGGCGATTGCTGTTCAACACGGCAATGCCCGAAGGATTTAGATATGTAAATACCATTGTCGGCAAGAGGCATACTCCAATTGGCTCAATAGTTGAAGAGCTTGCAGCCAGTTATCCTAAAGCAACAGTAGCGGCGAGTTTGGACCGCATCAAGAGCTTGGGCTTCAGGTATGCTGCTCAGTCCGGATTGACGTTTTCAATTGCAGACGTTCGAACTCCAAGTGACAAGAGCGAGATTCTGGATCGTTATGAAAAGGAAGCTGAAAAAGCCGAGAGCCAGTTCAAGCGAGGAATTTTGACTGACGATGAGCGTCGCCAGAAAGAAATTGAAATCTGGACTTCGGCTACCAGCGAAGTGGGAAGGGCAATGGAGAAATCACTTGCGTCCCAGGCTTTCAACCCTCTGAACATGATGGTTGATTCCGGCGCAAGAGGTAATCCTCAACAGATCAGGCAGATTGCCGGAATGAAAGGGCTTGTGTCAAACCCTCGAGGCGAGATGATCCCAAGACCGATTAAATCTTCATTCCGTGAAGGTCTCTCGGTTCTGGAATACTTCATTTCAACTCACGGAGCCAGAAAAGGTTTGGCCGACACTGCTCTTAGAACCGCTGACTCGGGTTACTTGACAAGAAGGCTGGTTGACGTCGCCCAAGAGTTGATTATTAGGGAACTCGACTGTGGTTCGACCCGAGGCATATGGATTGATGATTTCATCCAAGATGAGGGCTCAAGACGCTCTTATCTTGAAACCAGAGCCTATGGGCGACTTGTAGCTGAAGGCTTCAAGCTCGCCAGCGGCGAGTCAATTGAGGCCGGAACTCTTTTGACAGATGAAGTTGTGGCACGAATTGTTGCAGATCCAGATGTCACAAGAGTGAGGACCAGGTCAGTACTAACGTGTGAAGCAATTCATGGCGTTTGTGCGGCTTGCTATGGTCTCTCACTTGCCACAGGAAGGCTCATTGAGATGGGCGAAGCTGTCGGAGTAATTGCCGCGCAATCAATTGGAGAGCCCGGAACCCAGCTGACTATGCGTACTTTCCACACAGGTGGCGTTGCCGGTGAAGACATTACTCACGGTCTCCCACGTGTAGTTGAACTTTTTGAAGCAAGGACGCCAAAGGGTGCTGCCATAATGGCCAGCTTCTCTGGAATCGTCTATGTCGAAGAAGGCGAAAATGGCGCAAGGCAGATTAAGCTGGTTGGAGACGACGGAACCGAGGAAGTGTTTGTTGTTGCTCCTCGTGCACACCTCGAGGTTTCAAATGCCAAGGAGATTTCAGCCGGAGACTCCATTGTTGAAGGTCCGAAGGATCCAAAGGAGCTTCTTGAAATCAAGGGTGTCCGTGACACTCAACAGTATTTGGTAGCCGAAGTACAAAAGGTATATCGAGACCAAGGTGTGTCGATCCACGACAAGCACATTGAGCTCATTGTCCGTCAAATGCTTAGGAGAGTTTCCGTAGTCGAACCTGGAGATTCAAGCTTTTTGCCCGGTGAGCGGGTGGATGCCAGGCGCTTTACCGAAGTCAACCGTACTTTGGTCCAAGACGGCAAGAAGCCTGCTGAGGCAAGGCCGGAACTTATGGGTATTACCAAAGCTTCGCTTGCTACAGATTCATGGCTAAGTGCCGCATCCTTCCAAGAAACTACAAGAGTTTTGACTGAAGCTGCGATTGAAGGCCGGTCAGACCAGTTATTTGGTTTGAAGGAGAACATTATTATTGGTAAGCTAATACCGGCAGGGTCTGGGGTAAGGCAGTATCGCGATATTGCCGTCGAGGCCCCCGAAGCTCAGCATATGACTTACTGGAGTTCTGAAAACGAAGGTGGAGCAGCTGACAACCTGGCCGCTTGGCTCCGAGATATTGGGAGCAGCGAGCGAATCTGGGGCAGCGAGCCTTAGGAAATGCTCGGATATGAACAGAAAAACACTGGACGGAATTTGATCTTGATTGAGGTCAAAATTTCCGCCCCGAATTAGAGAGGTCAACTGTGCCTACAATCTCACAGCTCGTCCGTAAAGGTCGAGCTTCGAAACTGACAAAGACGAAGACGCCGGCACTAAAAGGTGCCCCGCAGAGGCGAGGCGTTTGCACGCGTGTGTTCACGCATACGCCTAAAAAACCAAACTCCGCCCTGAGAAAGGTTGCAAGGGTCCGACTCACCAGTGGGGTTGAAGTCACCGCTTACATCCCAGGCGTCGGCCACAACTTGCAGGAGCACTCAATTGTGTTGGTGCGTGGCGGCCGTGTAAAAGACTTGCCTGGCGTTCGCTACAAGATAGTTCGAGGAGCTTTAGACACTTCCGGTGTTCGTGACCGGGCACAGGCCAGAAGCCGCTATGGAGCAAAGAAGGAATCATAATGCCAAGAAACGGAGCCCCGCCAAGACGAGAGTTAACCCCTGACCCGGTTTATAACTCCATTACTGTTACCCAGTTGGTAAATAAGGTGCTTTCCAGAGGAAAGAGAACGCTTGCTGAGCGAATTGTTCATTCAGCACTTGAAATTGTTGAAACCAAAACCGAAGGCGACCCATTAACTGTCTTGAAACGTGCACTTGAGCACACTCGGCCAGAATTGGAAGTAAGAAGCCGAAGAGTGGGCGGTGCCACTTATCAGGTCCCGGTTGAAGTCAGGCCCAGAAGGGCGACGACTCTTTCAATAAGATGGCTTGTCGGCTATGCGAAACAGCGTCGTGAGAAAACTATGGCACTGCGCTTAGCCGCCGAGATCATGGATGCGGCCAACGGAGTTGGCAATGCAGTCAAAAGGCGTGAGGATATGCACAAAATGGCCGAGTCCAACAAGGCATTTGCTCACTATAGATGGTAAATCGGTAGTTATAAAATCGCGCCAGTTACGAAGTAGAGAAAACGAGAATTTTTTAGATGGCTAACAGACCTTATCCACTGTCAAAAACCAGAAACATTGGAATCATGGCCCACATTGACGCGGGTAAAACCACTACGACCGAGCGCATCCTTTACTACACAGGGAAAAACTATAAGATCGGTGAGGTTCACGAAGGTGCTGCGACTATGGACTGGATGGTCCAAGAACAAGAGCGCGGCATCACTATTACATCTGCTGCAACAACGTGTATATGGAATGATTGCGTAATAAATATCATCGACACTCCAGGACACGTGGACTTTACCGTCGAAGTTGAGCGATCACTTCGGGTATTGGACGGGGCAGTAGCAGTTTTTGACTCGGTTGCCGGCGTTGAGCCTCAGACCGAAACAGTTTGGCGGCAAGGCAATAAGTATGGAGTTCCAAGGATCTGTTTTGTCAACAAAATGGACAGAATTGGAGCAAACTTCCACAGAACTGTGGAGATGATCAAATCACGTCTTGATGCGACGCCTGCAGTAATTCACTTGCCAATAGGATCTGAATCCAACTTTAAAGGCGTGGTAGATCTGCTTTTGATGAAAGCCTTGGTCTGGGAAGATGGAATGGGAGAAAAGTACGAGATAACAGACATCCCTGGCGATATGGCCGACGAGGCTGAGATTGCAAGGCACGAGTTGATCGATGTACTTACCCACCATGACGACTCACTTACAGAGAAGTATCTAAACGAAGAAGAAATTACAGCTGATGATCTTAAAAAAGCGCTAAGGCTTGCAACTATTGCAAATGCGGTGGTGCCAACTCTTTGCGGATCTGCTTTCAAGAATAAAGGCGTTCAACCCATGCTCGATGCCGTAGTTGACTTTCTTCCTTCACCTTTAGATATTCCTCCTGCCAAAGGAATTCTTCCGGGTAAAGGCGACGAGATTGAGCGGCCGGCCAAAGACGACGCACCCTTTTCCGCATTGGCTTTTAAAATTATGACCGACCCCTATGTGGGAAAGTTGACTTATATCCGTGTTTATTCGGGAAAACTTGACAAAGGTTCTGCAGTTTTAAATTCGACTAAAGACAATAAAGAACGAATCGGAAGAATTCTCCAGATGCACGCGAACCACCGGGAAGACAAGGACGCCGCATTTGCCGGAGATATTGTCGCTGCAGTAGGCCTCAAAGCAACTACAACAGGAGACACTCTTTGTGATCCTGCTAACCCGGTAGTTTTAGAGGCCCTTGAATTCCCAGAGCCGGTTATAAATGTAGCAATTGAACCGAAAACCAAGGCAGACCAAGATAAATTGGGCAAGGCGCTATTTGCCCTATCTGAGGAAGACCCGACTTTTAGAGTATTTACCGATGAAGAAACGGGCCAGACCGTGATTGCCGGAATGGGTGAGTTGCACCTTGAAGTCTTGGTAGATCGAATGCTGAGAGAGTTCAGCGTGGATGCTCATGTAGGAAAACCACAGGTTGCTTTCCGAGAGACCATTACTAAAAAAGTCGACAAGGTTGAAGAAAAATATATTCGACAGAGTGGTGGCCGAGGCCAATACGGCCACGTTGTTGTCTCTGTTGAGCCAACCGGTCCTGCAGGTGGATTCGTATTTGAAAACAAAATTACCGGTGGAGTAATCCCGAAGGAATACATTCCCGCAGTTGAAGGCGGCATCAGAGATGCAATGACAACAGGAGTCATGGCCGGTTATCCAACAGTTGACGTGAAATTTGTTTTGCTTGAAGGCTCCTATCACGAAGTTGACTCTTCTGAAATGGCATTTAGGATTGCAGGATCAATGGCTGCCAAAAAGGCGTTGAGAATGGCTTCTCCGATTCTTCTCGAGCCGATAATGGCCGTTGAAGTGGTTACTCCAGAAGATTACATGGGAGATGTCATCGGCGACTTGTCATCAAGACGAGGCAAAGTTGAAGGCATGGAGCAGATTGGCAATAACCAAGCAGTTAGAGCCCAAGTACCTCTTGGTGAAATGTTCCGCTATGCCACTGATCTGCGTTCGCGCACTCAGGGGAGGGCTAATTACACCATGCAGTTCGATTCATATCAGGAAGTTCCTGATTCAGTTGCACGTGAGATAGTAGCTCGTGCAAAAGGAGAGTAAACTGCCTGGAAATTTGTAGTAAAGTTTTAACATATCGCTTTTGACCTGCATTTTTTTGATGCATTAGAGCAGAGTGTAATGATATAGGTAAAAAAAAGAGTAAAGTGTCTTCTCCGAAGAGGTTGAAGACACATAGGTGTTATCAAGGTAGATGGCACCTCAACTAGGACATTTGAAGGAATCCACATGGCCAAGCAAAAATTTGAAAGAAATAAGCCGCATATAAATATCGGCACGATGGGGCACATTGACCACGGAAAGACAACACTTACCGCGGCAATTACCAAGGTATTAGCTGATGCTAACCCCAACGTGACATTCACGCCATTCGACCAGATCGACAAGGCCCCCGAGGAGAAGGCAAGAGGAATAACCATTTCGATTGCCCACGTTGAATACGAAACCGAGAATAGGCACTACGCCCACGTTGACATGCCGGGACACGCCGACTACATCAAGAACATGATCACAGGTGCCGCCCAGGTAGACGGTGCAATCCTGGTTGTGTCCGCAGCAGACGGTCCGATGCCACAAACCCGTGAGCACGTGCTGCTTGCCCGCCAGGTCGGAGTGCCTTCGATTATTGTGGCGTTAAACAAGGCTGACATGGTCGATGACGAGGAACTTCTTGATTTAGTAGAACTCGAAGTCAGAGAATTGTTAAATGAGTATGAATTCCCCGGCGACGACACGCCTGTTGTCCGAGTTAGCGCTCTAAAGGCCCTTGAAGGCGACGAGACCGCCAAAGCCGGAATATTGGAACTCATGGCGGCAGCTGACTCTTTTATCCCTGAGCCAAAGAGGGAGAAGGAAAAGCCGTTCTTGATGTCCGTTGAAGATGTCATGACCATTACGGGAAGAGGCACCGTAGTAACCGGAAGAATTGAGCAGGGTCTTCTTCACGTAGGTGACGAAGTTGAAATTGTCGGACTTCGCCCAACTCAGAAAACAGTATGTACCGGCGTCGAAATGTTTAGAAAGCTCCTAGATGAAGCCGAAGCCGGTGACAATATCGGTGCACTGCTTCGTGGAACCAAGAAAGAGGATGTTGAAAGAGGCCAGGTACTCTGTAAGCCCGGATCCATAACTCCGCACACTAATTTCGAGGCTAACGTCTACGTTCTAACCAAGGAGGAAGGTGGCCGTCATAAGCCGTTCTTCAATGGGTATCGTCCTCAGTTCTATTTCAGAACTACCGACGTAACCGGTGACATTCAGCTCCCCGAGGGAACTGAAATGATTATGCCAGGCGACAACACCACAATGACTGTTGAGCTGGGCAAGCCGATTGCCATGGATGAAGGTCTTAGATTCGCTATTCGTGAAGGTGGCCGAACTGTCGGTGCCGGTCGAGTCACCAAGATCATCAAGTAGCAGATATGGCAGACGCTAACAGGCAAAAGATCCGAATCCGACTAAAGGCTTACGATCATGAGATTCTGGACTCATCGACTAAAAAGATCGTTGAGACAGTGGTTCGTACGCAGGCAAAAGTAAACGGACCGGTCCCTTTGCCGACCGAGCGTCACCGTTACACGGTGATACGTTCACCACACAAGCACAAGGATTCCCGAGAGCACTTTGAGATGCGAATTCACAAGCGCCTCTTAGATATCGTGGATCACAGTGCTAAAACCGTAGATTCACTCCAACGGCTGGATCTCCCAGCCGGAGTGGATATTGCGATCAAAATCCAGTCGGCTTAGTTCAGGAAAGCGGCTGTTTGCCGCCCTGTTTTATTTCGGCTATGATGGAGGAGGTTGTGCGCCAATTTTTGGCGCATTCAAAAAGTGTCTACGTGCGCCCTGAGCAACTTGTGATGGGGACCGCGTAGCCAGTTAATAATCATTCCTTTGGAGTGACTTAACAGTCTTTCTTAAAGGGTAAGCGACACTTTTGTTTACTGCGCTACCACGCGGTGGCACAAGTGAAGCTCGGCAAAAAGAACCAGGAACCATTAGTTATGGCGAAAAAGGCAATCGTAGGTAGAAAGATTGGCATGACCCAGGTCTGGGACGACCAGAACAGGGTGGTGCCTGTTACTGTTTTGCGCGTCGAGCCTGCTCGGGTGGTGCAGATTAAAACCGCGCTAAAAGAAGGTTATGACGCTCTGCAGGTTACGGTTGGATTCAAAAAAGCAAATAAGTTGAACAAACCGGAGGCAGGCCACTTTGAAAAGGCCGGAGTCGAGCCCGGAAGAGATCTTGTTGAGCTAAGACTTGACGACATAAGTGAGTACTCACTTGGCCAAGAAATTACAGCCGAGATCCTTTCGCCTGGCGAGAAAGTTGATGTAACGGCAGTTTCACGCGGAAAAGGATTTTCCGGAGGAATGAAGCGGCACAACTTCAAAGGCCAAGGCGCAGCTCACGGAAATCATAAAAAGCATAGGGCTCCGGGTTCGATCGGAGCATGTGCCACACCTGCCCGTGTCTTTAAAGGCACCAAAATGGCAGGCAGGCTCGGAGGAGAGCAAGTCACAACGCTAAATCTCGAAGTTGTTGCCTCTGATTTTGAAAAAGAACTGCTGCTGATAAAAGGTGCAGTTCCGGGACCAAAAGGTGGACTGGTGGTAGTTAAAAATGCAGTTAAGGCGGTGGCTTCATGACGGTATCTGCAACGACTGAATTAATCAATGATCGGCGTGAAAAGCGGTCGTTAAGGACCCAGAGGTCAGCTAAGCGCTTTGACTCTACCGGTGTATTTCTCGATGAGGTAGAACTCGATTCCGAGTTATTTGGAATCGTTCCCAACGTAGCCGTGATGCACCAGGTGGTAACGGCGCAATTGGCAGCTAGACGTGCCGGCACCCAATCTACAAAGACGAGATCAGAAGTCAGAGGCGGAGGCGCCAAACCCTTTAGACAAAAAGGAACAGGCCGGGCCCGCCAGGGAACCACGAGAGCCCCGCATTGGGCTGGTGGAGGCGTGGCACTTGGTCCAAAACCAAGGTCGTATGAGCAAAAGACACCGAAGAAAATGGTGCGCTTGGCTCTCAAATCTGCGCTCAGCGACAGAGCAAGATTAAAGCGAGTAGCTGTTGTCTCAAGTTTTGACTTCAACCCAATCTCCACCAAAGAGGCAATTAGATTGCTTGAAGAGATCAAAGTCAGAGGCAGGCTTCTCATTGTGGTCAGCCCAAATGACGTTGAAGCCTATAAGTCCATGAGAAATATTCCATATGTTTCATGTATTGTTCCGGATCAGCTAACCACCTATGATGTGCTCCTTTGTGATTGGGTGATTTTTACAGATGAGACACTACCTACAAGGGAGGCGGCAGAAAATGCGTGAAAGAGAAATTCTTTTAAGGCCAATCATCTCTGAAAAATCCTACGCACTTATGGATCAAGGTTCATACGTTTTTGTAGTTGATCCCGAAGCATCCAAGCTGGAGATTCGCCAAGCCGTTGAAAAAGCATTTAACGTAAAAGTACTCAGAGTAAATACCATGAGACGGACGGGCAAAAAGATTAGACGACGCACCGGTCAGATTGGAAAGCGTCCCGATACCAAGCGAGCAATAGTGACCTTGGGAAACAATGACCGTATTGAGATATTTGAAGAGATAAGGAGCTGACATGCCCCTTCGCCAACGTAAACCAACCAGTGCCGGCCGCAGGTTCCAGAGCGTCTCAGACTTTAGTGATATTACTAAGTCGTATCCCGAGAAATCGCTCTTGGCTCCAAAGCCCAGGACTGGTGGACGAAATAACTTAGGCCGTAAAACTTCCCGTCACCGAGGAGGAGGCCATAAGCAGCTGTACAGGATTGTTGACTTTAAGCGCAACAAGGATGGCATAGTGGCCAAGGTTGTGGCAATTGAGTACGACCCAAACAGAAATGCAAGGATTGCTCTTTTGCACTATGCCGACGGAGAGAAAAGTTACATTTTGGCTCCGGCCAAAATTCAGGTGGGCGACAGAGTAATGTCAGGCAGAGATGCAGATATCAAGCCGGGAAACGCGCTTCCAATGCGCTACATTCCCGTTGGATCAGTCGTGCACAATGTGGAGCTCAAGCCAGGAGCGGGAGGCAAAATGGGGAGAGGCGCAGGTGCATCAATTCAACTTGTTGCCAAAGACGGTGGTTGGGCTACTTTGCGGCTCCCGTCAACTGAAATGAGAAGGGTTCCAATTGATTGCAGGGCAACGGTTGGCGAAGTAGGCAACTCGGAGGCAGAACTTGTTTCAATTGGGAAGGCCGGAAGGAACCGTTGGAAAGGCGTAAGACCCCAAACAAGAGGTGTAGCGATGAACCCTGTCGATCACCCCCTTGGTGGAGGAGAAGGCAAATCTTCTGGTGGTCGTCACCCGGTTTCACCCTGGGGCAAGCCTGAAGGAAGAACAAGAGCTAAGAGGAAGGCCTCTGATTCGATGATTATACGTAGGCGTCGTGGCCGAGGCGCAAGAAGGTAGGAAGTTTTCATGCCCAGAAGTTTGAAAAAAGGACCGTTTGTAGATGATCACCTTTTGAAGAAGGTAGACGCTTTAAACTCCCAAAACGAAAGAAAAGTTATCAAGACTTGGTCGAGAAGGTCCACCATCATTCCAGACATGGTCGGACACACAATGGCAGTACATGACGGGCGAAAGCATGTGCCTGTATTCATCTCAGAATCTATGGTCGGCCACAAGCTTGGAGAGTTTGCACCTACAAGGACTTTTAGGTTCCATGCCGGTCAAGAACGTCAAGGGAGAAGATAGCCTTGCCTACTGAGTTGATTTCACCATCTGCCCACGCAGTGCTAAAGCATGCGCGTTTTTCCGCTTACAAGGCCCGTGAAGTATTGGGCCAGATAAAGGGGATGCACGCTACTCGTGCACTTGCCGTTCTTGAAGCAACAGATCGCGCCGCTGCTATTCCGATTTCGAAGTTGCTCTCGTCGGCACTTGCAAATGCCCAAGCCAACGAAAATCTGGATAAAGAAGAAATGTATGTTTCCACCTGCTTTGCAGATGAAGCGACCACAATGAAGAGATGGCGTCCAAGGGCCAGAGGAAGAGCCACAAGAATCAGGAAGCGAACTTGCCACATAACAATTGTCGTGTCAAGACTTCCAGAGGAAGATTTGGCAAGACTTAGGTCCAAGAAAGCCGCCGAAGCAACAAGTCGAAGAGAAAAAAGAGTTGCATCCACTAGGAAGGCCAGAGTAGAAAATTCTCAGACTTCTAATGATGTCAAAGAAAAAGAGATAAAGGATGGTCCCGAAATGTCCGACGAATCCACAACAAGAAATGAAGCTGCCGAGAAAATTGCAATAGATCTTGAATTGGAGCATGATGACAATCTTGCCGAAGTTGAAGAATCAAACGAATCGCCAAGCAAAGAAGAAAGCGCCTACCGAAGCGAAGCTTCAGAAAAGCTGGCTATCGATTTAGAAATTGAAGAAGAAGCCAACAGTGGAGATGAGGAATAATTTATGGGTCAAAAAGTAAACCCCTATGGATTTAGACTCGGTATCACAACTGATTGGAAGTCTCGCTGGTTTGAAGATAAGGACTATCAGAAGTTTATTGTTGAAGACTGGAAAATTCGTGACTATCTGATGAGCCAACTGGAAGCTGCAGCAGTCTCACGAGTGGAAGTCGAAAGAACAAGAGATCGATTGAGAATCGATGTCCACACGGCACGCCCGGGAATAGTAATTGGAAGAAGAGGAGCCGAAGCTGAAAGGCTGCGCCGCAAACTGGAAAGTATTACGGGAAATGCCAAAGTCCAGCTCAACATCCAAGAGATAAAGCAGCCCGAACTCGATGCCGCACTTATTGCACAAGGAATTGCCGATCAATTGGCACGTAGAATCAGCTTCAGAAGAGCAATGAAAAGAGCTATCCAAACAGTGCAAAAAGCCGGTGGACAGGGAATTAAAGTTCAGTGCTCAGGCAGGCTTGGCGGAAGTGAAATGGCCCGAAAGGAGTCTTACAGCGAAGGCCGAGTGCCGCTGCATACACTTAGGGCAGATATTGATTACGGTTTCCGGGAAGCTAGAACTACGTTTGGCCGGATCGGAGTGAAAGTTTGGATTTACAAAGGAGACATTGTCCCCTACAGAACTTCAATGGATGACAAGATCCGCCAAGAAGCAGCTATGGCTGTAGGTGAAACAGCCGGTCAAGCTAGGCCCAAGCGTATCGTTTCAGCCGGTGGCGGAAGAAGGCGTCCAGATCAAGGTATCCCCGGGACAAGTGAGGGAATCTTAATTACCGGAGAAGACGATGTAATCCCCACAGAGGTAGTGCCGAACGAAACTACGGTTCCCGTCAGTGTCGAAACCGATGCATTCGAGAGGCTCTTGGCTGAAGAGGAAGAGATCGAAAGACGTATTCGCGGCGAGCATCACGAAGCCCCGCATTTCAAAAAGGAGGCTGACTGACAATGCTAATGCCTAAGAAAGTACGGCACAGGAAGACTCATAGAGGCAGGATGACCGGCAATGCAAAGGGCGGGACCGAAGTTTCATTTGGAGACTTTGGCATCCAAGCCCTAGAGCCAGGCTGGCTCACGGCAAGGCAAATTGAAGCCGCACGTATCGCAATGACTCGACACGTTAAGCGTGGCGGAAAGGTTTGGATTCGGGTATTCCCCGACAAGCCGATTACTAAAAAACCGGCTGAGACCAGAATGGGTTCGGGAAAGGGAAATCCGGAATTCTGGGTCGCAGTTGTTAAGCCCGGACGGATGATTTTCGAACTTGGCGGAGTGTCGGAGGAGTTGGCTCGAGCAGCCATGGCGCGTGCCATTCAAAAACTCCCTATTAAGGCAAGATTTGTAGTGAGAAGCTCAGCTGAGGTTCAAGTATCATGACGCGTGCATCTGAATTAAAGAACTTCGATCGTGACGAATTAATGATTTCGCTTAAAGATCACAGGAAAGAATTACTTGCGCTGCGTTTTCGTGCAGCAACCGGTCAGCTTAATGATGTTTCTGGAATCAAAAAGTTAAAGCGTGAAGTTGCAAGAATTTTGACAATTTTGCGTGAGTCGGAATTAGACATAGTCCATACAAAGCCCATGCAACGCTTAACTCCTAAAGGAAAAACACAGGCTCCGCCAAAAGCTGAAAAAGAAGTTATCCAGGGCGATGACGACGCTTTAAGCCAAGAAGTTGTTGGCCAGGATGAGTTACATGTTGACGATGAGGCAGAGACTGATGAAGTTGTAAATGAAGAAGGTGAAGAGTGACTGAAGAGGAAGCAAATACCGAGCATCAGACCAAAGCTGAAAGAAATCAGCGCAAGGAACGTATTGGACTAGTGGTATCTAATTCTATGGAAAAGACAGCTGTAGTTGCAGTTGTGGAGCGGGTAAGGCATCCCCGATACCGCAAGATTGTCCAGCAGACTAAAAAACTATATGTTCACGATGAAGAAAATACCGTTCAAGTCGGAGATCGGGTTCGAGTAGCCGAGACTAGGCCCTTATCGAAGTCAAAGAGGTGGAGGCTAGTCGAAGTTTTGGAGCGTGCAAGATGATTCAGCAAGAGACAAGGCTTCGAGTCGCAGATAACTCGGGCGCTAAAGAGGTGCTTTGCATAAAAGTACTCGGAGGCTCAAAGAGAAGGTATGCCTCTATCGGAGACATATTTGTGGCAACCGTTAAAGACGCTATTCCAGGCGCCGCCGTTAAAAAGGGTGACGTGGTGAAATGTGTAGTTGTTAGGACAAAAAAGGAAAAACGGCGTCCGGATGGCAGCTATATTCGCTTTGACGAGAATGCGGCCGTATTAATTAATGATGCTCAACAACCAAGAGGAACAAGAATTTTTGGACCGGTTGGTCGTGAACTTCGAGACAAGCGCTTTATGCGAATTGTCTCATTGGCACCGGAGGTGCTTTAGTGAGATTAAAAAAGGGTGACAAGGTAAAAGTTCTCTCCGGAAAAGACAGAGGACGCGAGGGCGAGATCATGCGAGTAATCCCGATCAGGGACATGGTCATAGTCGATCGCGTAAATATTGCCAAGAGGCACACCAAGGCCACAAGTGCAATGACGCAAGGTGGAATTATCGATAAGGACATGCCGATTCATGTTTCGAACGTGGCCATTGTCTGTTCTTCCTGTGGCCCGACTCGAATTGGTATTCGATATGAAGGTCAAAACAAGGTGAGAATCTGTAGAAAGTGTGGAGGCGACTTATGACAGTTTCAACAGTTCCAGAGCCAAGACTTAAAGAGCGCTTCAAGGGTGAAATTCGTGAGTCTCTGAAGTCTCAATTGGGCTTAAGAAATATTATGGAAGTTCCAACTTTGTCCAAAATTGTTATCAATATGGGCGTCGGGAGAGCCACGCAGCAGCAGTCGCTAATGGATGGAGCTTTAAGGGATTTGGAAAGAATTTCAGGACAAAAACCACTGGTGACAAAGGCGAAGAAGTCAATTTCTCAGTTCAAATTAAGAGAAGGCAACCCTATTGGGGCCAAAGTTACTTTGCGTGGCAATCGGATGTGGGAGTTTTACGACAGGCTGGTTGCCGTTTCAATACCTAGAATCCGAGACTTCAGAGGATTAAGCCCCAAGTCATTTGACGGAAGAGGAAATTACACCTTTGGCGTTAATGAACAGTTGATCTTTCCCGAGATTGACTACGACTCCATAGATACGACCAGGGGAATGGATATAACAATAGTAACGACTGCAAAATCAGACGAGGAAGGCAAGGCACTTTTGGTTGCTCTTGGCTTCCCGTTCCGACGTGAAGGAAATTAAGGATAAAATGGCCAAGAAGGCATTAGTTCAAAAGCAGCAGAAAACACCTAAATATAAGGTGCGAGGATACACGCGCTGTCAACGCTGTGGGCGACCCAAGGCGGTCTTTAAACAGTTCGGCCTTTGCAGAATTTGCCTGCGTGAGATGGTTCATAACGGTGAAATTCCCGGCGTCACCAAGGCAAGCTGGTAGGTGATGAATAAATGAGTATGACTGATCCGATTGCTGACATGTTGACAAGAATCAGAAACGCAAATATGTCAATGAGACCCACCGTGAGAATGCCTGGGTCAAAGTTGAAAGAAGCGTTGGCTGAAATCCTGGTAAGGGAGGGTTACATAGCCTCTTACAGGAGGGTAACTCCAGACAGAGGACCCGGAAATATTTTGGAGTTGGTTTTGAAATATTCTTCCAGTCGTGAAAGGACTATTGGAGGACTAAAGCGCGTATCTAAGCCCGGGTTGAGGATCTATGCAAGTGCAGACCAGATTCCCAGGGTTTTAGGTGGGATGGGCGTAGCAGTCCTGTCTACATCGAAAGGATTAATGACCGACGCAGAGGCCAGAAGGTCTCACATTGGCGGAGAAGTTCTCTGCCATGTGTGGTAGTTGAGGAATAGGAAGGCAAGGAAATGTCCAGGATTGGGCGATCCCCCATATCATTACCTTCAGGGGTAAAAGTCGAGATTTCAGAGGGGACCGTCAAAGTTGACGGGTCTCTTGGTTCACTTTCGCGCACTTTACCTGGTGAGATAAGTGTAAAGCAAGACGGTGACACATTAGTAGTTCAAAGACAAAATGATGAGAGAATGCAAAGGGCTCTACACGGACTCACTAGATCTCTAATATCAAATATGGTGACCGGAGTAACATCGGGTTTCACAAAAGAACTTGAGATTGTAGGCGTTGGTTACCGTGCTACGGCTAAAGGCGCCAATTTAATCGAACTAGCCCTAGGGTTTTCCCACCCTGTGGTTGTTAATGCTCCAGAGGGGATAACCTTCGAAGTTCCCTCTCCTACAAAGATAATTGTTAAGGGAATCGATAAGGAAAAGGTCGGCCAGGTTGCAGCCGACATAAGAAAGATTCGCAAGCCCGAACCTTACAAAGGAAAAGGTGTGAGATATCAAGGCGAGCGAGTGCTTAGGAAAGCAGGAAAGGCGGCTAAATGAGTAAAGCTAGCTCTTCACAAACAATGATATTGCGGAAAAAAAGGCACAGCCGGGTACGTGCAAATGTATCAGGCACCACAGAAAGACCCAGGCTTAGTGTATTTAGATCCTCTAAACATATTGTTGCCCAAGTTATAGACGACACGTCAGGCGCTACTTTGGCAAGCGCGTCAACGCATGAAGGCTCTTTAAAATCCGGAAAAACAAACGACGTTGATGCAGCTTTGAATATCGGAAAACTGGTGGCGCAAAGGGCCAAAGAAAAGGGCATAACCAGAGTCGTGTTCGATCGTGGAGGTTTTGCCTATCATGGGCGAATTGCGGCAGTTGCCGACGGCGCCAGACAAGGCGGAATGGAGTTTTAATGTCCGAGATTCAATATGAAGAGCGCACTATTCGGGTAAACCGTGTGGCTAAAGTTGTTAAAGGAGGCCGGAGATTTTCATTCACGGCACTTATGGTTGTAGGTGACGGCAACGGCAAAGTCGGTTTAGGATACGGAAAAGCCAAAGAAGCCGGGCTCGCTGTACAAAAGGGCATCGAAGAAGCCAAGCGCTCACTTTTTGATGTGCCTCTTGCCGGTTCAACAATTACTCATCAGATAATTGGTGAAAGCGGAGCTGGAAGAGTACTACTGAAACCAGCCGCACCTGGAACCGGAGTTATTGCCGGCGGAGCGGCTCGGGCAATTCTTGAGATGGCCGGAATCCACGATATCTTGGCCAAGTCTTTAGGTTCATCTAATGGAATAAATGTTGCCCATGCCACAATTGCCGGACTAAAAGCGTTGAAAAAGCCCGATGATATTGCACGTTTGAGGGGAAAGGCAGTTGAAGACGTCACCCCTTCAGGAGTATTGAAGGCCTACAGGGCAAAAAAGCATGAGACCCACGTCGCAAGTTTGATTGAGGCGAATTCATAATGACTGAGAAAATCAATCAATTAGTAGTAAGGCAAGTTAAGTCAACCATTGGGACCAAGCCCAAAACACGCAAAACCGTGGTAGCACTTGGTTTAAGAAAAATCGGCCAAGTCAATATTCTTCCTGACCGACCTGAAATCAGAGGAATGTTGGCGCGAGTGCCTCATTTAGTTGAAGTAACTGAAATTGAGGGTGAAACCTCTAAGGAATAAATAGCGCGAGTGTTGACTTGCGTAGGAGGAACGGAAAATGAAAGTTCATGAACTATCTCCAGCACCTGGATCAAAAAGACCTAAAAGAAGAGTAGCTAGAGGAATCGGCGGCAAGGGCGGGAAAACTGCCGGACGCGGAACCAAGGGCCAAAAGGCGCGCAATAATGTCAAACTTGGTTTTGAGGGAGGCCAGCTTCCGCTGACCCAAAGGATCCCAAAACTAAGAGGATTTAGGAATCCTTTTCAGGTGAGGTACAACGTAATAAATTTAGACGACCTCATGTCGTTTGAAGGAAATGACATTAACCCTGATACCTTGCGCCAAAGCGGCTTATTGCGGGCAAATGGAATGGTGAAAATTTTGGGAAGAGGCAGCGCCTCTCGGGCCTTTAATTTCAAGGTCCATGCCATTTCGGCTTCGGCAAAACACAGCGTCGAGGCAGCCGGAGGGACTGTTGAAATTTTGCCACCGCCTTTCGGCAACGGTCGCCCCGCAGCTTCCGGAAATGCGTTAAGTAACCGATAGGTATTTTGAAAGGTGCATCTATCGGCAGTCAGTTTTGATAAAGAGGTAGTGTAATGCTGTCGCGCCTGGCAAACATTTTCAAGATTGCGGACTTAAGAAAAAAGGTACTTTTTACGCTTTTTATTGTCGCCATGTACCAACTCGGCGCTAACATCCCTGTTCCCGGTGTTGACATCCATCAGCTCCAGGCCCTGAAGACCCAAGCTCAACAGAACGGTATCTTGGCATATTTGAGCCTTTTCACTGGTGGAGCTATCACCAGAATGGCGGTATTTGGTCTTGGGATTATGCCTTACATCACAAGTTCAATTATCATTCAGATGCTTACCACCGCTATTCCAAAGCTTGAGCAGTGGAGAGATGAAGGACCTATCGGGCAAAAGAAACTTACCCAGACTACAAGGTATTTAACAGTAGCTTTGGCTTTGATGCAGGCTTCGGGTTTGACATATGCATTTCACTCAGGCGGACTTTTCTCGTCGTCGAGCGGAACTGATTTGATTCCGGACTGGAACTTCCCGAGAGCAGCTTACATTGTTCTTACCCTTACGGCAGGAACGGCTTTTGTCATGTGGCTTGGCGAGCTAATTACCGAGCATGGCATAGGAAACGGAATGTCAATTTTGATTTTTGCCAATGTGGTATCAACCCTTCCCGGTGTCGGTGCCTTGGTCCTAAGCCAGGGAGGCGGCATCAAGTTTTCCGTCATCGTGGCACTGACTATTGCGATGCTGGTTGCAATAGTATTTATAGAACAAGGGCAGCGGAGAATTCTGGTGGTTTATGCCAAGCGTATGCAAGGCCGCAAAATGTACGGAGGGCAATCCAATTACATTCCGCTTAAGGTAAATCAAGCAGGAGTTATTCCGGTTATTTTTGCAAGCTCTATTTTATATATCCCAGTGCTTCTAAGTAACGTCATTCCTTGGAAGTCGATGAGAACATTTATTAGTCAGAATTTGCAGTCAACGAGCATGTATTACATATCCATTTATGGAGGACTTGTAATTTTGTTTGCATACTTTTTTGTCAGAGTCGTTTTCGATCCGTATCAGCAAAGTGAGATGATAAGAAAACAGGGTGGCTATATACCCGGATATCGACCCGGTCCACCCACCGAGCGATTCTTGACCAGAATTTTAAATAGAATAACTCTGCCGGGTTCTTTCTATCTTGCAATCTTTGCCATTTTGCCGGCAATCCCACTTATCTACTGGCACATCACCCAGGTTCCGTTCTACGGAACAACAGTACTTATTGCAGTAGGTGTCTCTCTCGCCACGCTGCAGCAAATCGATTCACAGTTGATGATGCGTAACTACGAGGGTTTCCTAAGTTAAGTGTCAAGAGGAGCATTCCTTGTAATACTCGGCAAGCAGGGGGCCGGAAAAGGGACTCAATGTGTGCGCCTCGCTAGGAACTATGCCGTTCCACATGTTGCCACCGGGGACATGTTGCGATCCGAGGTTCGAGCAAAAACCGAGCTTGGCTTGAAGGCCAAAGCTGCCATGGACGCCGGAGAGTTGATTCCTGATGAGGTAGTGACCGCCATGGTGGCATTGCGGCTGGATCGAGACGGTGCCATATCAAAGGGTTTTATCCTGGACGGGTACCCAAGGACAGTCGCACAAGCAGAACAATTAGATACTCTCCTCGAACCTAGGAAACTAGATCTAGTAATTGACATTGAAGTGCCCACCGGAGTGGTTTTAAGAAGACTTGCAGCTAGAAGAGTATGCCTAGACTGCCAGGCTGTTTACTCTACTTCCTCTCCCCCTAAGGTGAATTGGACGTGTGATATCTGCGGCGGGGAGGTTGTTCAAAGAGACGATGACACCGAGGTCGCAATTTTGAGAAGACTTAATTTATACGAAGAGGAAACGGCTCCCTTAATAGATTTTTATTCGAAAAAAGGGATACTGACCACAATTAATGGCGTGGGCTCCACGGAAGTTGTTACTCAGAGAATGATAAAAGAGATTGATCTGGCACTAAAGAATGCAGGTGATACATGATCAGAAACCCGGATGAACTCAAGAAAATGAGGAAGGCCGGAATAGTAGTCGCGGAAATTCACGAAAAGATCAGAGAAGCCATCAAGCCCGGCATCACGACCCTTGAACTGGACGAAATTTCACGGAAAGTGCTCGAGAAAAGAGGCGCCAAGTCAAACTTTCTTGGATATCATGGTTTCCCTGCAACTATCTGTACATCACCAAATGACATGATTGTCCATGGAATTCCAGGATCATACAGGCTTAAAGACGGCGACTTAATATCGATTGACTGTGGAGCCATCATTGAGGGCTACCACGGAGATGCAGCCTTTTCAACAGGAGTGGGAGAGATATCAAAGGAGACCGAACGGCTCATAAATACCACCGAGGCCAGTCTTTATGCCGGGATAGATAAGATGGTGGCTGGAAACAGGCTTCACGAAATTGGCAGAGCCGTCCAAGAAGTTGCTGAAAAGGCAGGTTATAGCGTTGTCAGGGAGTATGTGGGACATGCAATAGGAACCGAAATGCACGAAGAACCCCAAGTTCCCAACTACTGGCCGGGAAGACCGGGACCCACTCTTAAAGTCGGCCATGTCTTCGCAATCGAACCCATGGTCAATGCCGGGGGTTACCTAACGCGAGTATTAGAGGACAATTGGAGCGTAGTGACTGCTGACGGTTCTCTTTCAGCTCATTTCGAGCACACGATAGCGGTGACTGAAAATGGACCGGAAGTATTGACACTCCCTTGACGTGCTATGATATTAGTTCGCGCCAATCGTTATTAAACGCGTCAGCGTTTGTCTCTTCGGTTTGGCGTCCCAAGAGTTCTGTTATTGACAGTTTAGCCCTAACCCATATGAAGGTGGTGTATTTGTGAAAAAGGATGTGTGTGGCTAGTTTGCCCAATTCAAAAGAAGAGGCCATAGTGCTTGAAGGCACTGTAGTGGAGCCATTGCCAAATGCAATGTTCAGAGTGGAACTTGAAAATGGTCACAAAATACTGGCCCATTCTTCTGGAAAAATGAGGATGCATCGAATCCGAATATTACCGGGAGACAAGGTTCAAGTTGAAATCACTCCTTATGACCTCACCAGAGGCCGAATCACCTATAGGTATAGATAAACAGAGAAGTTTAAACGAGGAATTTGATTATGAAAGTTCGCCCTAGCGTAAAAGCTATATGTGAAAAATGCAAAGTAATAAGAAGACACGGTGTTGTCATGGTTATATGTGATAACCCGAGGCACAAGCAGAGACAAGGATAGTAATGGCACGTATTGCAGGAGTTGACATCCCGAGAGACAAGCGAGTTGAAGTCTCACTTACTTACATTTATGGAATAGGCAGGTCTGAATCCCTGCGAATATGTCAGGCAACGGAAATAATAAAAGACACCAGAGTAAGAGATCTAACCGACGAAGAAGTTAACAAACTCAGATCTTGGATAGATGCCAACTTGAAGGTTGAAGGTGATCTTAGACGTGATGTCGCAGGAGACATAAAGCGCAAAATGGAGATCGGTTGCTACCAAGGAATTCGGCACAGGCGAGGTCTTCCGGTTCATGGACAGAGGACTCATACGAATGCACGAACGAGAAAAGGTCCCAAGAAGACAGTAGCCGGGAAGAAGAAAGTTAAGAAGTAAAGGTTCTCAGTGGAACTGCCAACTACCTATACATACATAAAGAGGAATTAATAAATATGGCTAAGCCAAAACCAGGAGCAGCGAGAAGACCGAGAAAGAGGGAACGTAAGCACGTTTCCAATGGAATCGCGCATATTAAAAGTTCGTTTAACAACACAATCGTGTCTATTACAGACACTGATGGCAATGTGCTTGCTTGGTCATCCGCTGGGAATGTCGGATTCAAAGGATCAAGAAAGTCGACCCCCTATGCGGCCCAGATGGCAGCAGAAGCATGTGCGAAAAGAGCAATGGAACACGGGATCCAGCGGGTAGACGTTTTAGTCAGAGGTCCGGGATCCGGTCGAGAGACAGCGGTTCGATCTTTAGTGGCCGCTGGAATTGAAATTATTTCAACAAAAGATGTTACGCCGGTTCCTCACAATGGATGCCGTCCGAAAAAGCGCCGCAGGGTTTGAGAGTTAGAACGAAGGATAAGTAAAGGAAATTTATGGCACGTTACACAGGTCCGGTTTGTCGACTCTGCCGTCGAGAGAAGACCAAGCTGTTTTTAAAGGGAGCAAAATGTGACACCGCTAAGTGTCCCATGGAAAAAAGGCCCTACCCTCCGGGCGAGCATGGTCGCGACCGCATGCGGCAAGGCTCGGAGTACCTCAACCAGCTGAGGGAGAAGCAAAAGGCCCGTCGAATCTACGGCGTATTAGAGTCGCAGTTCGTCAAAAACTACGAAGAGGCCAACAGGGTCACGGGAATCACCGGTGAAACACTCCTTAGAATTCTTGAAACTCGACTTGACAATGTGTGCTTCAGAGCACTTTGGGGCGCCTCAAGGTCACAAGCAAGGCAATTGGTTCGCCATGGGCATGTATTGGTAAACGGGAAAAGGGTAACAATTCCCAGTTATCGAGTCCGCCAAGGTGAAGTTATCACGCTAAGTCCCAAAGCTAGAACATTCATCACTGTCAGGCATAATTTAGACACTATTGATCGCCCAATAGTTCCCTGGTTAGAGGCGTCAAGTGATCGTTTTGAAATTACTGTTCTCAATATGCCCCTTAGGGAACATGTAGACGCCCCGGTCAGAGAACAGCTAATCGTCGAGTTGTACTCGAAATAATTAATTTCCAATTTCCCACTAAATAGATTTCCATGAAGGAGTCACAAGTTTAATGTTAATAATTCAAAGACCAATAGTTGAAGCCATAGATGAGGAAGAGGCGAATCGCCAGCGATTCTCCATCAGCCCGCTCGAGCCTGGTTTCGGATACACGATAGGTAATTCTCTAAGGAGAACTTTACTTTCAGCTATCCCGGGTGCCGCAATCACTTATGTGCGTTTTGATGACGCGCTTCATGAGTTCACAACTCTTCCCGGCGTCAAAGAGGATGCCAGCGACCTCATATTGAACATCAAAGACATTGTGATCAGGTCCTATTCCCAAGAGACAGTTGTTCTTCGTCTCGATATCAGAGGACCGGCCGAGATAAAAGCAGGCGACATTCAGCTTTCGGCAGATATTGAGATACTGAACCCCGAGTTGCACCTGGCGAGCGTTAATGCCAAGGGAAGACTTGCGATGGATCTCACAGTTGAACAAGGCCGGGGATATCTGAGTGCCGAGCGAGCTTCAAGGTCATCAACAATTGGAGTTATCCCGATTGATGCCATATTCTCTCCTGTTAGAAGAGTCGCGGTTGTAGTGGAGCAAACGCGTGTGGAGCAATCTACCAACTATGAGAAACTCATCTTAGACATAGAGACCGATTCATCTATTACTCCAAGAGAGGCGCTGGCTTCCGCGGGTGAGACAATGAAGACCTTGATGGACTTTGTGGCAAATCTAAGCGACGAGCCAATAGGCT
>JAJYDO010000025.1:0-847 GCA_021777355.1 Actinomycetes bacterium
TCTCAACTCGCTCTTGCTGTCGTTTTCATACTTGCAGCGAAGCTAATCGACTGGAAGAATCGCTGGTCATCACTATAGCCACCTATCCGCTAGGCCTCTTAATAGCCCATTCCTTCAGGTAGTACCGCATGTATTAAGTGGGGTCCCTCGCTAGCGTAAGACTTTGAAATTGCCTCGGACAACTCTTCGGCGTTTTCTGCCCTGGTAGCTGGGACTCCCAGGCCCTTTGCAAGATCAACAAAATTCATATCGGGATTGGATATATCGAGCATCCCTCGAGCAATGGGCCCAGGGTTTCCTGCGCCTACCCGGCTTAACTCCATTTCCAAAATTGCGTACCTGCGGTTGTCCAAAATTACGGTAGTCACGTCAAGCCCTTCTCTGGCTTGGGTCCAAAGGGACTGAAAGGTATAAAGGGCTGATCCGTCTGCCTGAAGTGAAAGCACGCGTCTTCCCTTGGCTCCAACAGCTGCGCCGGTTGCTACAGGCATACCTTGCCCAATGGCACCGCCGGTTAGAGTCAACACGTCGTGTGGCGGACCACCTGCGGTGGCCCCTGCTATAAAAATCCCGCCTGTGTTGCTTTCATCACTTATTATTAGATCTTCAATCATCGTAGATGCGATTGCAGCAGCCAACTTTTCGGCATTCAACGGACCATTGGGTTTGTCCGGGATTTCACGGTTTATAAGTATCGGATCACCGGCACCGATCATGTCACCTAATTCTAAAAGCGCACCGAGTGCATCATGGCCCACTTCACACAAAGTATGCAGCGTCGCGCCCTGTGGAACCAGATCACTTGGTTGATAAGGATATGCGAAAAAAGATACCGGAGCTTTTGCAT
>JAJYDO010000025.1:857-36636 GCA_021777355.1 Actinomycetes bacterium
CATCCACAAGTATCAAGTGTTTAATGCCGCTAAGTTGGGCAACCATAAATTCCGCCAAGTAGCCCAATCGTTCGACCGGCGGAATGCCGGATCCCCTTTCTATGCGAGCGGGAAAGGTCTCGGCAAGAAGCTTCGCACCTGATTTTTTGGAAATTGCCGAAGCCAGTTCAAGTCCTTGCTTTCTTAGTACTTTCCCTCCGACGATTAATGCGGTTGGTTCGCCTGACTCCAATACCCGGGCAATATCTTTTATCTTTTCGGCCGAGACCTTAGGACTTGATGGCACCTCTAGTGGTTTTGCGCTTCCCGAAGCTGGCGACCAGGCCAAGTCTGCCGGCAAGAGCAAAGTTGCAACTTGTCCCGGCGGGCCGTAGCTGGCACTAACTGCCTCAGCTGCATCGAGAGCCACTTCATCTGGAGTAGTTGAACACCGGAACCATCCCGAGACATTCATGGCCAGACTTTTGACATCTGATTCAAGTGGTGCATCGTATTGGTGGTGATAAGTGGCATGATCGCCAACAATATTCACCAGTGGCGAATGGGCTCGTCTTGCATTGTGTAGGTTGGCAATTCCGTTTCCAAGACCTGGCCCAAGATGCAACAAGGTTGCTGCAGGTTTCCCAGTCATCCTGGCATATCCGTCGGCAGCTCCTGTTGCCACTCCTTCAAAAAGGGCCAAAATCGAGTGCATCTCCGGAACTTCATCGAGAGCCGCCACGAAATGCATCTCAGAGGTGCCGGGATTCATGAAACATGTAGTTACTCCAGAATCCACCAGAGTCTTTATTAGTGCTCCTGCTCCGTTCACATCCAAGTCCTTTCTTGTTCGGCTTTTAAACTAAAAATAGCTTCAAAAACTAGCCGCAGCCACCTATGAAATCAAGACGACCTCACCCATCTTATATGCTTTGTTCCGACTCTGGCTTTAAATGACTTTTTGCCAAAATAGGGGTCTAATCTGGGATTAGGTGATTTGGGTTCATGATCCCGTCCGGGTCAAATACGGCCTTTATTTTTCTCCACAACTCAATTATCAATGGATCTACCAATTCCTTTACGAAAGGAAGCTTTTCGGTTCCCACGCCATGTTCGCCAGATATTGCTCCGCCTAAGTCGGTTCCGGTTTTAAGAATTGAAAGCATTAAAGCATGAAGCTTGGTTTTGTCGGGTTGGAAAACACTCAGGTGTACATTCCCGTCCCCAACATGTCCACATCCTGCAACCAGCGCTCCGTCAACCGCAGCCAACTCGGCAACTTTTGAAAGATAGATAGGCAAGGTGCTTCTTGGGACAACCACGTCGATGACGTCGTTTGCACCTGCTGCCTTCGCTGCCCAAAAGGCCTTTTCCCTCGCGTCAATTAAGGCTAAAGCCGCACTTGAGGGCAGGATATAAATATCCAATGCGCCTAGTTCGTCAAGCAAGTTAGCAACGAATTCAACGTCTTGGTCGGAGCGGCTTTCATCAGTACTTTCTATTACTACCAATAGATAAGCCATAGCTTTGGACTTTATTTCCTCTGAAATTCCAAGGTCCAAACCGGCATTGGAGCTTGCTCCTGCCATGGCGAGAAAATCCAGGTACTCCAAGATACTCGGCGATACTCCAGACGCGATGATTTTTGGAACGGCTCCGGTGATCTCCTCTATCGTGGCAAAAGGTGCAAGAACAGTTGAGCTGTGTCTGAGAATCGGGGTTATCTTGACTGTAACTTTTGTTATTAATGCCAGTGTTCCCTCAGATCCAACCAGGAGCTGCGTGAGATCATAGCCTGTTGATATTTTTGAAATCTTGCCGCCTGTGTTGATAATGTCGCCATTTGGAAGTACTGCCTCTAAGCCCAAAATATGATTGCGAGTCACACCGTGGCGAACGGCTCTCATTCCGCCGGCATTCGTTGCAACGTTGCCCCCAATGGTGGCCGAGGATTCACCGGGCTGAACGGCATAAAAAAACCCGTGCGGAGCCAGAGCTTCATTTAGTTGGCTCAAGGTAACTCCGGGTTCTACAACTGCCACTTGGTTTTCAAGATCAATCTCCAAAATGTTGTTCAATCGGTCAAATGCCACCACAATGCCATTTTCAACCGGGCTGCACGCGCCGCACATCCCGGATCCCGCACCGCGTGCCGTTACGGGGGTCTTGGTAGCACTTGCTATCTTTAGGATCTCGACTACTTGAGCTGAAGTATTCGGATGGAGCACGGCTTTGGGAAAAATTGGAACGAGAGTGAGTGCCTCGTCGTGGGTGAAATCCTCGTTTATGGACTCGCCTGTTTCTAAGGAGTGGTCTCCGACGACTGATCTCAGGGATTCGATTAAATCTGACATATTTGATTTTTCCTTGATTTTAAAGTTTTGTATCGTTCAGCCGAATTCGATCTGAGAGTACTCCTTCAACTTATGCAATGCGTGTCTAGCTTCAATTGTGCGCACTGTTCCAGACTTTGATCTCATCACCAATGACTGCGTGATTGCTCCGGCTGCTGTATATCTCACGCCTCTTAACAACTCTCCATCTGTGATTCCAGTGGCGGCGAAAAAGCAGTTTCCTCCGCTTACTAGATCATCTGAAGATAAGATCTGGCTTAGATCATAACCGGCGCTAATTGCTGCGTCTCTCTCTGAATCGTTTCTTGGCCAAAGTCTTCCTTGGATCTCTCCGCCCATGCATTTAAGCGCCGCGGCGGCAATTACGCCTTCAGGCGTTCCGCCAATCCCAAACAATATGTCGGCGCCTGATTCAGGCCAAGCCGTGGCAATGGCGCCTGCGACATCGCCGTCAGTAATCAACCGAATTCGAGCGCCAGTTTCTCTGACTTGGCGCATTAGATCGTTGTGGCGGTCCCTGTCTAGGATCACGGCCGTCACGTCTCTGACTGCCTTGCCTTTAGCTTTTGCAACGGCTTCAATATTTTCAGCAGGACTGGCTTCGATACTAACTTTGCCGGATGACTCTGGGCCCACGGCAAGTTTCTCCATATAGACACACGGACCCGGATCAAACATAGTTCCGCGTTCGCTAACGGCAATAACGCTTAATGCCCCGCCTCGCCCCAGAGAGGTTAACGTTGTGCCGTCTATCGGATCGACTGCGATGTCCGTTACAGGGGGCGAGCCGTCCCCGATCTTTTCACCGTTGTAGAGCATAGGCGCCTCGTCCTTCTCACCCTCTCCTATGACAACTATCCCATCCATGGGAACGGTGGAGAGAACTACTCTCATGGCATCTACGGCAGCAGCATCTGCACCTTCCTTATCGCCTCGTCCCATCCACCTGCCTGCAGCTAGTGCGGCGGCTTCCGTAACTCTAACTAGCTCCATGGCTAGGTTCCTATCGGGTGCTTGTCGTTCAATGGTCACGATAAGTAAGTTAGTCGGTAGGGCATACTAATGTTGTGAACTTTATGAAAGCTATTGAAATAAGGGGTTCATCCCCTCTGCAGGGAACAGTGGAAATCCAAGGAGCGAAGAACTCGGTCCTCAAGCTCCTAGTTGCCACTATTCTTGCCCCAAATCAGCACAAATTGTGCCATGTACCAGCAATAACAGATGTTTACGACATGGTCGAGCTGATCCAATCATTGGGCGTGGCGGCCTCAATTTCCCCAGAAAATCACACAATTACAGTCAATACTCCCGGTGATATCGGATCTGAACCGCCTGGCGAATTAGTTGAAAAAATGAGGGCTTCGGTGGTGCTTTTGGGACCTCTTTTGACAAAAACCGGTTTTGCCAGGCTTCCGCTGCCGGGAGGAGACGATTTGGGCCCAAGACCGATTGACATCCATATTCGCTGCCTTGAAGCCATGGGGGCGGAAATTAAGCTCACAGACGCTGAAATTGTAGCTAGGACGAGAGGAAAGCGACTGGTGGGCACCAGGCTTGTTCTCGAATATCCGAGCCATACCGCAACTGATAATTTGATAATGGCTGCCTCCCTGGCATCTGGCACCACAACTATTGAAAATGCCGCAAGAGAGCCGGAAGTTGTTGACTTGGCGGCGTATCTAAATTCAATGGGGGCCAAGATTAAAGGAGCCGGGACTTCGAGGATAGAAATCGACGGCGTTGATGAACTAACACCTACTAAAGAGCACTACGTGGTCCCGGACAGAGTTGAAGCTGCAACCTTTTTGGGAGCAGTAGGGATGCTGGGAGGAGAAATCTTTCTTTCAGGGGCCAAAGCTCATCATATGGACATGCTCTTGGTTAAATTAGGTGAAATTGGGATCAAAACCTCACCAACCGACGAGGGCATTTTAGCTCGCTCGGGCGGAATGCCAAAGTCCGTGGATATTTCAACTCTTCCTTATCCCGGAGTTGCAACGGATTACAAACCAATGCTGGTAACTCTTTTAAGCATCGCTAAAGGGGTGTCGATAGTGACCGAGAACCTCTTTCTCGGAAGGTTTCGCTACGTCGAGGAACTGGTCAAAATGGGAGCAGACATAAGAACCGAGGGCCATCACGTGGTGGTGAGGGGAGTGCCAAAGCTTAAAGGAGCCAAAGTAAAATCTCATGATATAAGAGCCGGTGCAGCCTTAGTACTTGCAGGTTTAGTCGGCGAAGGACCCACTTACGTGACGGATATATTCCATATTGAAAGAGGATACGAAAACCTAGTGGGCAAATTATCGTATTTAGGAGCCAATATCGGGATTGTTGATGCTCTCGGTATTTAACCCCAATTATCCGCTCAATAGAAGGAATTGGCTGCAAATAACGAAACTAAAACAATTCCGTCAACATATAGGTGACCTTGCTTGCATAAGTAGCCTAACTTTTGAGGCTCCCGAGCACTTTTGTGAGTTGAATTCGATCTGGGCTGAATATTTGGTGCAAGACTAATACTTGTAATTTTGTAATTCTCTCGGCTTTGTAATTTGAGATGAGCAGATGAATCTTCTAATTAGCTTGTGGAGTTAATTGGCCTCAGGCGAAGTTGAAAGCAGTTTGATCACCATGGACTCTCATTTGAAATTTTTCTAGCAGGCATCTGCCAGAATTTGAATTTCACCGAAGCCGACTTTGCCGGTCTCATAACCGAGGCAGAGAGTATCGTCGCAGAATCAATTATCAATGCCTCCTAAGGAACTGTCGCCAAAGTGTTATTTGCCGGCACTTGCCCTCAGCCTCGCAAGGCTCGAAATCTGATTGCTGCCCTTTCCCACTTTGATTCTTTTGAAATAGCTAAACCTCATCTAGACAGTTATTCCTTGGCGAAAGGAGATTCTTTGCTTGAGAAATCCATTTCCCCACCTAAAAGGGGCTATTTGGGGGCTCGAGTTGGTTGGATTATGGGGATGGGCGAATAATTGCGGTTAGGTAAGTAACTATAGAAAGTGCTAGTAGAATTAGAAGTATTCCATCAGCGGAGGCTTGACCTTCCTCTACTTGGTTTAAAGATAACCAACTCTGGACTAATCTCCAAAAAGTAAATGTTGAAAGAAAAAGATCCATCAATTCTCTTTAGTGAAGCAAGTTCTGGCGACCGAAGGTCGCTGGGGCGGTTAATAACCATGATCGAAGACGGGGACAAAGAATCCCAGGTAATTTCCTCTTTGGCATTTAAAACTCCAGGACATAGCCATTTAATTGGCATTACGGGTGCACCCGGTGCCGGGAAGTCCACTCTGACTTCGGCAGTTGTTTCCCAATACCGTAGGGCTTTTAAGTCTGTTGCCGTTTTGGCTATTGATCCCTCTTCGCCATTTAGCGGGGGGGCAATTTTAGGAGACCGGGTCCGAATGGGAGATCACGTGCTTGATACCGAAGTTTATGTGAGATCTTTGGCGACAAGGGGTGAACTGGGCGGGTTGGCTGCTTGTGTTCCTGAAGTTGCAAGATTGATGGATGCCATGGGTTTTGACGTGGTAATAATCGAGACCGTGGGGGTTGGCCAGGTAGAAGTTGAAATCGCAGCCTTAGCCGACACAACTGTAGTAGTAGTAAATCCCGGTTGGGGAGATGCGGTACAGGCCAACAAAGCGGGTCTCATGGAAATAGCTGACATATTTGTAGTTAATAAATCCGATAGGCCAGGTGCCAAGGAAACAGCAAGGGATATCGAAGCAATGCTTGACATGTCAAATCTCAATGCTTGGAGACCTCCTGTTTGTCTAACTGTAGGAATTGACGGGAGTGGTGCGGCCGAACTTTGTGAGAAAATTCAGAAGCATCTTGAATTTGCAGATGAGTCGGGACTTTTGTCAAAGCACCGTTCAAATCGGCTTAAAGAAGAGCTTGAGAGAAAAGTCGCATCCGAACTTTTTGGCCGGGCCAAGTCAATGATGGAGAACACATCGGTTAAGTCTTTGGTCGAAAGTGTGATCAAAGGAGAAATAGACCCCCATGAAGCAGCCGTCAAGGTAGTCGATTTAGTGATGGTCGAAGAAGGATTTCATGCCCAGAAGTCTCACTGAGAACCCAAGATGGTATCAAACGGCAGTTTTTTATGAAGTATTCATTAGAGGCTTTTTTGACTCAAATGGTGATGGCATTGGAGACTTAAGGGGCCTAATAGACAAACTTGACTACCTGGAATGGCTAGGAGTTGACTGTTTATGGCTGTTGCCCTTTTATTCCTCTCCGATGCGGGACGGAGGATACGATATTGGAAACTACGAAGAGGTCGATGCCGCCTATGGAGCAAGAGAAGACCTTATAAAGTTAGTAGACGAAGCCCACGCAAGAGGTATTCGCATTATTGCCGACTTAGTGATGAATCACACAAGTGATCAACACATTTGGTTTCAAGAGTCAAGAAGTTCGGGAGATAACCCAAAAGCTGATTGGTATATTTGGCGTGACGACGACTCAGGTTGGCCCGAAGCCCGAATAATATTTACCGACGTAGAGCAATCCAATTGGGCCTGGGACTCAGAGCGTCAGCAGTACTATTGGCACCGCTTTTACTCTCATCAACCGGATCTTAACTATGACAATCCAGAAGTAGTCGAGGCCATGCTTTCAATTGTGAAGCTCTGGCTTGATACTGGATTAGACGGCTTTCGTTTGGATGCAGTGCCTTATCTTTATCAAAGAGACGGCACTTCCGGTGAAAATCTGCCTGAAACCCATGCATTTTTGAGAAGACTTAGGTCCGAGATTGATGCAAGATATCCCGGAAGAGTTTTATTGGCCGAAGCCAATCAATGGCCGACTGATTTAGTGGATTATTTTGGTTCGAGCGATGAATGCCATATGTGCTTTCATTTTCCGCTGATGCCAAGAATGTTTATGGCAGTCAGGCGAGAGCAGAGGCTGCCAATAACTGAAATATTGGCCCAAACACCAGAGTTGCCAGATGGCTGCCAGTGGGGACTTTTCTTGAGAAACCATGACGAGCTTACTCTCGAAATGGTCAGCGATGAAGATCGAGACTTTATGTATGCAGAATACGGTGCAGACCCGCGAATGAAGAGGCATCTTGGGATCTCACGTCGACTTGCGCCACTTGTTGAAAATTCACGTCCGCTAGCTGAGCTGTTGCATGCAATGTTGTTTTCACTCCCTGGATCTCCGGTTTTGTACTACGGCGATGAATTGATGATGGGAGACAATGTCTACTTGGGAGATAGGGATGCCGTGAGAACTCCCATGCAATGGACCCCGGATAGAAACGGAGGTTTTTCAAGAGCCGATTTCGCCCAACTTTACCTGCCCCCTCTTATGGATCCGGTCTATGGATACCAGGCAGTAAATGTTGAGGCTGAATACAGGGACCAAGGGTCTTTTCTTCACTGGGTGCAGAAAATGCTCTCGGTTAGACGGAGGCATGAGGTATTTGGGTTGGGTTCAATTGAGATTTTGGCAGTTGATAATCCCTCTGTACTGGCCTTTATCAGGTCTTATTACCCAGAAAGTTCACTAGCAGTGAAAGATAGTGAGAATTTTGCAGGCAATTTGGAAGGGGATGACGCCTCCCAAATATCTACTAGCCTTGATTTCAGAGAGGATTCTAAAGAGGGGGAGGAAAGGTGCGTGTTGTGCATATTCAATCTATCAAGATTTGCTCAGCCGGCATCTCTAGATCTGGCAAGATTCAAAGAGCGACAGGTGACTGAGCTACTAGGAAGGGTGCCGTTCCCCGACATACAAGAAGGGGATTACAGAATAACTCTTGGTCCTCATGGTTTTTATTGGTTCTCAATTACTTAGACTATGGCAAGAATCACTAAAACCCTCGTTTCTGCTATTGATCAGGCAGTGGTCCCTTATGCTACCAAGTTGTTCCTTTCAAACTCGGAATCAAACGGTTCAAATAACGAATTGAAACTGGCTTCAGTCAAGTCATTTCCATCAATTGTCAAAGGTGATTTTGAAAATGATGCTCTCTTTGACTCAATTTATGTGGCTACTCTAGAAGGTTTTGTAGATGAAGTCGAGACTACCTGCACTCTCTTAGTTGGAAAAGCAACTGGTGATTTAGCCTTTGACATAGCCCAGAATAACCAAGAGTCCTTGATCTCTTCAGACAGCAATGACGCCCTGGCTTTTTTTGATGCCACGCTTTACGCGCCCACGCTCTTGCGAATCGTTTACTCTTTCACGAAAAGTCCAGTTCCCGAAGTTTCTAATCACGCCATAAAAAGTGTAGAGACAAATCACTTGGGAAACTCTTTTATAGTTGATGGAAAATACAGGGTGGTTTTCTACAGATTTAACACCATCTCGCAAAGAAATGGCCTAGATCTTATCTTTGCCCTTGATGAACTGGGGTTCAACAACATGGTGGCTCCCTTGGCCCGAATTCAAGATCATGACAGCAATGATTTAGGAGCAATATTTGATTACACGGATTCCGGCATGTCGCTTCGCTCGCTTGCCTTGACTTCTCTTAGAGATCTTTTTGACTTGGGCGGAGATCCTTCAAAGGCTGGCGGAGATTTTTCTGAAGAGTCGAAAAGACTTGGCGAGATGATCGGAAAATTACATATTGCCTCAGGAGAAGCATTTGGAGTATTGCCGGGTGAACCAAAAGAGTGGATTGAAGAGATTGTCTCTAGAAGCGGACATCGCGGTTCTAAAGCTTCGAAAGCGGCTTCCAATCGATGCGAACCGCTAAAGTTAATTGAAAATCCTGGGGCTAACATCAGGGTTCACGGCAACTTGAATCTCTGTAATTTAGTACGTTCGGAGATGGGCTGGTTCTTAGATGACGACGGCGAAGCAAAGACTGCAATTTGGTCATCTCCCATAAGGGATATAAGTGAACTTTTGGCAAAGCTTGAAGAGGTAGCCCAAAATGCGGCATCCGAGAGGTTTGAAGATGAACAAGAGCGGGCCGCAATCTTAGCGAAGGCTTGGGTATCGAGAAACCGTGAAGCATTTATGGAGGGCTATTTGCAGGTAGTTGAGAGCGCAGATTTAGTTCCCCCTGATGCACTTGAGCTAGAAGTTCTTTTAAATAGCTTTGGAATTACTACTTTATGATTTTCCGTATTCGCTAGAGCGCAACTCCTCGGCTGCCATCTCTGGAGAAATGATATTTATCAATACTCCGGTACCAAGTTCAAATCCCGCTCTGGTTGTTAATTTTGGTATTACATGGACATGCCAGTGAAATGTTCCAGAGACCCTATATGGAGCCGAGTGGAACACTAGGTTGTATCCAACTTCGCCTAAAACCGATTCAAGCCTTCCAACCGCCTCTCTAACCGCTCTTCCAACTCCTGCGACATCTCCGGGACTGGCATTGTGTAGATGGGCTCCGTGAGCTCTGGGCACTATCAACATTTCAAACGGCGCGCCGCTCCAGAATGGACACATTATTACTGCATGCTCGGTTGCATTTACTACCCGATAGCCCACTCGCTCTTCTGCCCCAATGGCAGTGCACAATAGGCAACCCCCAGCAAAGCGAGCAAATCCAGCCTGTTCGTCAGCTAATTCTCTGGGCACGAATGGAAGCCCAAGAAGTTGTGCATGAGGGTGCTCAAGGGAAGCTCCGGCCTCTTTGCCGTGATTGACTATGGCCTGTGAGTATCTCAAGCCCGGGGTTGCTGCATGTTCATCAATTCTGTCTCTGATTGCCGCCATCACAAGCCCGGCATGGTCTTCGGGAATTGATCCCCACCCTGCACTGTGATCCGGTGAAAGTACTAATACTTCGTGAATGCCACTGGCTGGGGCCTCTGTGAATACTGGGCCTAAATGGGTAACAACAAATGGAGCATCGCCGTCAAAGGCAGGGTAGAGGTTTGGCAACACCCTTATAAGCCAGGCTCCACTTGGTCCATAAGTTTCCAGCGCAGGCGGGGTAGCTTCCTCATTGCCGGGACAAAAGGGACATGACTGGCTTCCTTCTGGGCTGTCTGCGGCGGGGTTTCTAGGAAGAAAAGCCGCAGGCCTCTTTGCTCTGTCAGTAGATACGGCAACCCATCGCCCTGTCAAGGGATCAAGTCTGAGTTGGTTCGTCTTATTCATGCGAGACTTTCTTCTCTGATCGATATTTAAGCGACTGCTCCATTTACCGTAGCCTGATATAAGTGGCTAGCGTTGGATATTGCCGATGAGATATGCAGTTTTTGACATTTTTCTTGTAATTCATATATGTTGTGCAGTTATTACTTTAGCCACTTTTACAGGTTATTCCTTTATGAGTATGTTCAACCTTCAGCTTAGGGCGGATCAAGAGGCAAAAATGGCTTTGGTCCGATTTCTGGGATCAAAGCTTCCCATAGTGGTCAGGACCTACTATTTGCTTCTTGTCTCGGGGATTGGAACCTTGCTTTTTTCTGCGGACAGGTTTTCATTTCGAGACTGGTGGGTAAGAGATTGCTTGATTATCTGGGTGGGAATTGCAATAACGGCTGAATTTCTGGCCTTTCGTGCTTTAAAGAGTTGCATGCGGGAGTTGAATTCTCAACTTGGTGAACAAGGGAATGAAAATATTGGAGGAGTGAGGATCACGTCGAAGTTCGTTAAAGAGTTAAGAAAAGCGTCTTTGTATTTGAACTTGATTGTCATTGCCACTTTTGCAAGTAGCTTCCTGATGATAAGGCAGTAAGAATCTCTAACAACTTGAGGCCATTTTTAGATTCGACAGGAAATGGAGATCAAGGACCTCGAGGGTGAATTCGGCGCAAGGTAGGCAATTACATTTCTATTATATTTCTTGTACTTTGATTAATTATCAACCATTTCTAGAAAATAATTGCAGTGTTTTTGCAATTATTGGTATCAAACTTCTTAAGAATAAATGAAGATTGCCGATTCAAACTTAATTTAATTGCAATCCCGCTATATAAGGAGTTAACTTGTCTGTACTTTTGATGCCCATGCGCGACCAGGGTGAGAGTGTTCCGAAAACCCGAAAGACGTTGGCGGGAAGGGCGGGAATTAACTTAAGAGTACTTCAGATTTTCCTGGGATCCCTCTGGATTATTGACGGATTGTTACAAGCCCAGCCCAAGATGTTTGGCTCTGATTTTGTCAAGATGGTTGTATTGCCAAACTCAATGGGCCAGCCGGGATTTATTGGCTCTCTAATTACTTGGGCCGGGCACTTAATGCTTCATGGTTCTGTGTTTTGGAATGCCTCTTTTGTACTGGTTCAGATTGGCATTGGAGTAGGGATTATATCCAAAAAGACAACAAGATTTGCACTCTTGGCTTCCATTGGCTGGGCAGCTGGAGTTTGGTTCATTGGTGAAGGCTTTGGAATGGTCTTAACTGGAACCGCAAGCCCTCTAACAGGTGCTCCCGGCGCGGTATTTATTTACGGAATCATGGCGCTCATTGTCTATCCGAGAAAACGCCAAGATTCAAACGCAGTTTTAATGGGAATTGATTCTTCAGCTTCGGGGGACGGGCTTCTTGGTTCAAGCGCCGTACTTATTCTTTGGGCTCTGTTCTGGATCGGCAACGCCTTCATCTGGCTGGAGCCGGCAAATAGATACTCAAGTGCAGTTAAAGATCAAATTCACGCAAATGCTCAGATACAGCCAGCCTGGTTTGGAGGCTGGATCAACCACGTAGGAAGTTTAATTGGCGCAAGCGGCGGAAAACTCTCCTTTGTTTTGGCTGCGACTTCGGTGCTAATTGGCTTTGGTCCGCTTTTCTCTGCTCGGGCTACTTTGTTTTTCAATTTAGGGATTGCATTATCGCTTCTTTACTGGGTCTTTGGACAGGGCTTAGGAGGGATACTCACAGGGATGGGAACTGATCCAAATATGGGGCCGATTTTTGTCCTGTTCGCACTTTCGATTACCCCTCTCGTAGTGCCATTTTCAAATAAGCTTGCTCCTCCGATTGGCGTTTTGGCGAGAATTCGGCCCACTTGGCTGGGTGGTGCGGCACTGGTCCTTTTCGCGGTTCCTTCGTTCATGCTCTCTATGCCGGTTAACTCCAGTGGATCTCAGATGGCTGCCAGCATGTCAATGACGCAAAGTCATGACGGGACACAAGGTGGATCTCCAAGTACTACTTCTAATGGGATGAACATGGCATCTTCTTCGACTTCTCCTGGGTTTGTGGCCACCGGACCTGGTTCATCGTCGCCTGGCAGCTCAACTATGGGAAACATGCCCACAATGAGTGGAACCTATCCAACCAGCACCTCACAAGCAAGTCAGAACTATGTGCCCTCAACCACAATGGGGCCAATGATCATGTCAAATAGCTCCAGCAACTCCGCCTATCCCACTACCACCCAAGGGGCATCCGGCAGCTCTAGCATGCCCGGAATGGATATGGGAAGCGTTGATTCGGGATGGACCTATAAAGGCCCTGCACTGTCTGAGACAGAAGTTAATATGCTCAACTACGTGACTGCTCTGACCGACGAAGGCCACGTCATGCAAACTCCTAATTGCACAGAGGCTCCAACGGCGCAACAAGAAGTTAATGCCGCAAGAATCGTGCAAGAAACAACAGCGGCCGTTCAGAAGTACCAGGATGTGAATGTAGCAATTAAAGACGGTTACACGCCTATCACTGATCCCAGCTACCCGGTAGTTCACTACGTAAATGCCGCGTATATGCAGAGCCAATATCTTTTGGACCCGAATCATATCCAGTCACTTGTGTATGCCACGATTCCCTCTGGTCAAAAGGTCTTGGTGGCTGCAATGTATTTAACTCCTTACTTCGTTGCAGGTCCAATGCCGGGAGGCTGCCTGACTCAATGGCATATGCATTCAAACCTCTGCATGTCAGATACAACCGGCACCTACAACGGTTTTGCACCCTGTGGTCCGGGAACAACACTTTTGCCGACACCTTGGATGTTCCACGTATGGCAAGCACCGGTCCCAGGAGGCCCACTTGCCATGGACCCAACGGATCTCCAAACGGTGCAGGCAGCAATTATGGAAGTAAATGGAGTTTCGCCAACTTCTTAGAGAGTCCAGTTAATCGAGCCCATTGGCAACGATGAGACCCAAATGATTTTAGCTGGTGGCGGAATTTAAGCGCTAAGTTGAAATTGAGTGGACTAAACGTGCGGTGGGAACCTAGGTAAGGCTACTATTTCAAACGAATCTTCTGTCCGTTTTTAGCCGGTTTAATGACTTTGAGATCAGGGAGTTCCTTTCACTTTTGCCAAGGTGACTTAGGTGATGCAACGGTATATAATTTTTGGTGCTAACGTATTAGTGATTAATTAACCGCATCCAGAGCGGCCGAGGGACCGGGCCTGTTGACGCCGCGGCAACCAGTGATTTTCACCAGGTGCCAATGCCCGAGCGATGATGGAGGCTACCTTGAGTTTAATTGAAGGCCTGCGATGCAGGGAATGTGGAAGAAAATATCCTGCTGAGGCACTGCACGTATGTGAGTTTTGTTTTGGCCCGCTTGAAGTTGTTTACGACTATGAACAAATCGCAAGCAGGATCTCAAGGGAGTCCATTTCAATGGGTCCGACGACAATTTGGCGCTACAAGGAATTGCTCCCTGTCGATGATGAATCACCGGTTGATTTAGGTGCCGGATTTACTCCGCTTATAAGAGCAGAGAGACTAGGAAACGAACTGGGTTTAAGTGATCTATGGATAAAGGACGACACCAGAAACCCAACAGGATCCTTTAAAGACCGTGTAGTTTCTGTCGCATTGACAAAAGCACGGCAACTTGGTTTCAAAGTAGCTGCCTGTGCTTCAACGGGAAACTTGGCAAATTCCGTTGCCGCCCATGCCGCAAGAGCAGGTTTAGAGTCCTACGTTTTTATTCCTTCTAATCTGGAGCAAGCCAAAATTGTAACAACAGCTGTTTACGGCGGGCATTTAGTGGCAGTTAACGGGAACTACGACGACGTAAACCGGCTTTGCGCGGAACTTGCCAGCGAGGAGCTGACTTGGGCATTTGTAAATCTTAATGTCCGTCCCTACTACGCGGAGGGCTCAAAGACACTCGCCTTTGAAGTGGCTGAGCAGCTTGGATGGATTGCCCCTGATCATGTTGTGGTTCCAATAGCTTCGGGAAGCCAACTCACTAAAATTCAAAAAGGTTTTAGTGAACTCGCCAAGGTCGGATTATTGGATGGTGATCCAAATGTACGAATCTCCGGAGCCCAGGCCAAAGGCTGCGCACCTGTGGCCAATGCATTTGCATCGGGTGCAGATCATATAAGGCCGGTTAAACCCGATACTATTGCCAAGTCTCTGGCAATCGGCAATCCTGCAGACGGCGAATATGCCCTCGAAGCAGTCAGGTCAAGCGGCGGAGCCATTGAATCAGTAACAGATGACGAGATTATTGAAGGCATCAAATTGCTGGCTTCAACTGAAGGCGTCTTCGCCGAGACAGCAGGAGGGGTGACAATTGCTTGTTTGGCTAAGCTGGCTGCAAGTAATGTGATCAAATCCGATGAGAAAGTTGTGGCTTTTGTAACCGGGCATGGACTTAAAACAGTCGAGGCGCTTGCTCCGACATCGGGTCCTACAATTACAATCGAAGCTACGCTTGAAGCTTTTGAAAAAGCCATTGCAAATGAAAAGAGAGGATAAAGTGAGCGTCACAGTAAGGATTCCAACCCAATTGAGATCACTGACCGGAGGGGCCGGTGAGATTGGTGTTGAAGGTGAAACCGTGGGTGAAGTGCTTAGAGCTCTGGAAGTTGAGCACCCTGGGCTAAATGAAAGGCTTTTTGACGAGGCCGGAAAACTTCGCAGATTTGTGAACGTATTTTTAGCCGAAGAAGACGTCAGATTTCTTGACGGCTTGGAGACCAAAGTCGAGACAGGCCAAGTTGTCTCCGTGGTGCCAGCAGTAGCCGGAGGTTAAATGCCCAATAAAGTTTGGGTAGATTTGGCACGGGTTGGCATAATCTGCGCCTTCATCGCGGGACTTTCTGCAGGTTTTTCCTGCGGGAGCGTACTTGGTGCAGTTTCAAATGAACCTGTGCTATCCGTTGTGGTGGTAAATTCTTCGCTTCCCAACTACCAAACCGCGGTTCCAGGCCCCCTAAACGGTCAGGTAAATGGATCAACTTTATTCCCGCTTAATATTGGCGTTGCTATTCCAAGTTCGCTGAACTGGGTGGGTCCCAACACGACGGCATACCTTCGAACATGGTCCAATCCAAATGAGCCCAATGCAACTGTGGCCCTGGAGGCAGTTGCCTACGGAGACACACAAGACGCCGCTTTTTTGCTTTCGTCCTGGAAACAGTATTTGGGAAGCCCTCTAACTGGAGTTATTTCAAGCGGGGCTTTCCCGACGCCAAATCTCAAGTCAGGGGCCGGATACGAAATAACCCTCCCTTATAGCAATAGTTATTCCAATCTCGAAGTAGTAATGTTCCAGGAAAATACCTTGGATTTCTTCGTATTTCTAAAAGGTCCCGGCGCCCTTTTTTCGCCTAATCAGGCATTGGGGCTAGCCCAACGCCAGCAGCAAAACGCCGAAGCCCAAGGGGTTCAGTCCGTGACTATAACCACTTCGTCTTCTGGCACATCGAACAAAACATATGAAGAGATTGCAGTTGGTATTTTGGCTGCTTTGGCTTTGGTTGTGGTTTACGCCTGGATAAATGGGGTTCAAAAAAAGTGGGCCAGTGGAGAAGGTATTGGGCCGAAATCCTAACCAATTGCTGATATTCGATGTGCGCTAATCGAAATACCTGGTAGAAAAGCCCCAAGTAAAGGGAAATCAGAGATTTTCTTGTTGTAACGCCCAATTTTTAGGAGTTCCAAGGGAATTCGAGGGTAGTTTTTAAAAATTCTGATTAGCACTCGGTTCTAGAGAGTGCTAATATAGGTCTCGTAACAGAAAGTTTTGGAGTACGTACTCCACAGGAGTAATAAGGAGAACTTGAACTATGGCGAAGATGATTGCCTTTGATGAACAAGCTAGACGGTCGCTTGAGAGAGGGATGAATCAACTGGCAGACGCAGTTCGCGTTACCCTCGGCCCTAAAGGTCGAAACGTTGTACTAGAGAAAAAATGGGGTTCACCGACCATTACTAATGACGGTGTATCTATTGCAAAAGACATTGAATTAGAGGACCCTTGGGAGCGAGTGGGTGCCGAACTCGTCAAAGAAGTGGCCAAAAAGACTGACGATGTTGCCGGTGACGGCACTACTACGGCTACGGTTTTAGCCTGGGCAATGGTTCGGGAAGGCCTAAAGAACGTGGCAGCCGGATCCAATCCAATGTCGCTTAAAAAAGGAATCGAAGCAGCCGTTGAGGCAGCTGTTGCTTCTCTTAAGGCAATCTCAAAAGAAACCGACGACAAGGCCCAAATTGCTCAAGTGGCATCGATCTCATCTGCGGATCCTGAAATAGGCGGCATGATTGCAGAAGCCATCGACAAGGTAGGCAAAGACGGCGTAATAACTGTCGAAGAGTCGCAGACTTTTGGGATGGGAATGGATCTAGTTGAAGGAATGCGCTTTGATAAAGGTTATATTTCCCCTTATTTTGTAACCGATTCCGAAAGAATGGAAGCTGTTCTTGAAGATCCCTACATTTTGCTCGTTGGATCTAAGATCAGTGCAGTTCGCGACCTGTTGCCGATTCTGGAAAAGGTAATGCAGTCAGGCAAGCCTTTGGCAATTATTGCCGAGGATGTTGAAGGTGAAGCCTTGGCAACACTTGTTGTGAATAAGATCCGCGGCGCTTTCAAATCACTTGCAGTTAAAGCTCCAGGGTTTGGCGAAAGAAGAAAGGCAATGTTGCAAGACATGGCGATTCTGACCGGCGGACAAGTTATCACGGAAGAAGTTGGGCTCAAACTTGACAGCGTTTCACTTGATCTTCTCGGGAAAGCACGCAAGATTGTAGTCACCAAAGATGAAACAACAATAGTTGAAGGTGCCGGATCGGAAGATGAAGTAAAGGGTCGAATAAGCCAGATTAAGGCAGAGATCGAAAACACCGATTCTGATTACGATCGTGAGAAGCTTCAAGAGAGACTTGCCAAACTAAGTGGTGGAGTTGCCATTATTAAAGTGGGAGCGGCAACTGAAGTTGAGTTGAAAGAGAAGAAGCACCGTATTGAGGATGCAGTTTCGACTACTAAAGCTGCAATTGAAGAAGGCGTAGTTCCCGGTGGAGGAGTAGCACTTCTTCGCTCTCAAAGCGCAATTTTAGATGTCGCGGAGAAATTAGAGGGCGACGAAGCTACAGGAGCAAGAATTGTTGCCAGAGCTGTCGAAGAGCCGTTAAAGCAGATTGCAACTAACTGCGGTCTCGAAGGCGGGGTAGTCGTAGACAAAGTTCGTGGACTTTCCAAAGCTTCAGAAGGACTAAATGCCGCCACAGGAGAGTACGAGGATCTATTTGCAGCTGGTGTAATTGACGCAGCTAAAGTGACTCGATCAGCGCTACAAAATGCAGCTTCAATTGCCGCTTTGTTCCTGACAACCGAAGCAGTCATTGTAGACAAGCCAGAGCCAAAAGCTCCCCCAATGCCTGGTGGAGGAATGGACGACTACTAAGTCGAATCTAAAATTATGGCCTGCACGCTTTTTCCGTGCAGGCCTTTTTTTTTGACCTTCGACTCGGTCGATGCAACCTAAATGCGGCACAAAAGATACTGATAGTTGTGGGAAAAACATTTCAATCTTGCATCATAGATCCCTACGACTTTGACTTTTTAAAACAAGCGAACTTGCCTTCATAGTTTTTTGACACTCACTCTCTAAGCCTGGTCGAGTATCTGAGATTCAATGACCAAAGAGTTGGCTTAAGCAATCTTAATGAGGCCGCGTTATGTGGTTTTAATTCTGGTTCTTAAACTTTTTTTCAACACGACTTTGAACAACTATTTGCAAGCTCGAAATTGGGATGGCAACTAGGGGATCTTCTTTAAGTCCTGTCGATTTCATGGCAGAATGAGCCGCAGCTTTAGGACAATAATAAATATCAAGGCGACAAATGTGCCGGTTCTTTTAGACGGAGTCTTTAAAGGACCTATCCAAAAACTCTTTTTACCTGACTTTTCAGAGGAAAATAAGTATCCGTTGACTAGGACATTTAATGTCTAATCTTGCCAAGGCCAGAGCCTTTTGTGAAATTAGATTAGATGGGATCTCCGGGCTCTAGACTAGTGGAGATGCCGAGCGAACTTCTAACTCAAAATGGATGGGCTGTATTGCATCTCTTTTTAAAAATGCATTCCTCAACTTTAATTGATGCCGGAAAGCTTAAAGACGCCATAGGCGAACTTAGATCAAATGGAGGCCAAGTGGTAATCGTTTCTACTCTTGGCCACAAATCAGATATTTGCCTCATGGCAATCTCGCCTGAAATTGTGGGTTTGAGAAAATTTCAATCCAGTGTTGTCTCATCTGGCGCCGTTTTGGCGGACTCATATTTTTCACTCACCGAAGTAAGCGAGTACGCATCTGGCATTCCAGAGGAGATGAAAGAGGCGAGACTTCATCCGAATCTCCCGCCTGAGTCAAAACGAGCTTGGTGTTTTTATCCGATGTCAAAAAGAAGAAATCCAGGAGCCAACTGGTACTTGCTTGATTACGATATCAGGGAAGGGCTAATGCGTGGTCACGGCAAAACAGGACGCCAGTTTGCAGGCAGAGTACTTCAGCTGGTAACTGGCTCTACAGGGATAGATGATTTCGAGTGGGGCGTGACTTTATTTGCAAACAATATGGAAGACATAAAAGACGTTGTTTATCAGATGCGATATGACGAGGCCTCTGCAATCTACGGGGAGTTCGGGACATTTATTACAGGAGTTGTAGTCGACACTGTTGATGAGGCATTGGAACTTTTGAATTGGGTGAGCAAATGAGCAATGGCAGTAGTCTTGATAATCTCGCACAAGTGCTGGATGGCATTGGGCCCGTTGTAGTCGCGTTCAGCGGGGGAGTGGACTCAACCGTGCTAGCTGAAGCATCCAACAGAATTCTGGGGCGAGAAAATGTATTGGTAGTTACCGCAGTATCTCCGTCTTTGCCATCGATTGAGCTGAGCGAATGCTTAGAACTTAGCAAGGCAAATAATTGGCGATTCTCCCATGTTGAAACCTTCGAGCTAGCCAACCCTAAATATGTGGAAAATGGACCCGACAGGTGTGCATTTTGCAAAGACGCTCTTATGGACTCACTGACGCCATTGGCGCACATTGAAAATGCCACAATTGTACTGGGAGTTCAAAAAGATGATTTGGCCTCAGATAGGCCCGGCCAAGGAGCTGCCATGAAGAGGGGAGCGAGATTCCCGCTTGTTGAAGCAGGAATCGGAAAAGCCGAAGTAAGAAAGTTGGCTCTAGAATTTGGCCTCGAAGTTTGGAATAAGCCTGCAATGGCGTGTTTAGCTTCCAGATTACCCACAGGAACTCCTGTCACTATTGAAAAATTACACCAAGTTGAAGAGGCTGAAAAAGGGCTTTTGAATCTAGGCTACAGAGATATTCGGGTGAGACACCATGGAAATTTGGCAAGAGTCGAGGTACTTGAAATGGATTTAGTGAGGTTATTTGACAGGGCCAATCGTTTAGCAGTGGTTGACGCAGTCAAAAATGCAGGTTATAAATGGGTGACAGTCGATCTCGTTGGCAGGAAAGCTGAGAAAATGGTTGACGAACGCGAAATGGGAGTAGTTGGAAACATATGACAGAGGATTTGAAGTGATTAGCGTAAGAGTAAAACTAACTTATCCCGAGAACCTGGTGAAAGCGCCGTTAATAGCGCAAATGGTTAGAAAGTTCGACATTACGCCGAACATAAGAAGCGCACAGGTTTCAGATGATATCGGCTGGATCATCTGCGAACTCGATGGCGATTCAGCTTCGGTGGATCAAGCTCTGGCGTGGATCAAAGATCAGGGAGTCCAAATCGACATACTAGGCGCAGAAGTTTAAATCTTCGGTGGACACTTTGCTCCGATATTGCCAACATAGTTCTCTATTTTGGGCTAAGTTCACTTAAGTGGCTAGAGCGAGTGAACACGATCTAATTAGGTGGAGTGAGGCACTCGCGGCAATAGCTCGAACCGGTTTAGGCTTCAGCGAGAATCTTTATGAAAGAGAAAGATTTGAAGAGATCCTCCATGTGGCAGCCGAGATAAAAAATGCCGCCCAGACTGTTTCCCAGAAAGAAGGAGAGTCTGTTTCCAAGGAAGAGTTAGTCTCGGAGTGGTTAAAGACCGTTGGGACAGGAGTTCCCGGCTATGTCACTCCCAAGGTTGCAATCGGTGCGGTAGTGGGCAACGACAATGGTGAATTGTTGTTGATCCAAAGAGCAGATTCCGGAGTATGGCTTTATCCGACGGGATGGGCCGATGTTGGATACTCGCCCAGTGAAGTAGTTGTAAAAGAAGTATTGGAAGAAACTGGAATTGAAGTAGAACCGCAACGATTGATTGCTGTGCTAGATGGAATGCGCTTAGGATTTACTCGGGTTCCGCTTTACTCGCTTGTGTTCCAGTGCAGCGTAACAGGAGGTGATCTAAAACCTCATCCTCTTGAATGTAAAGATGTGGGTTGGTTTAGACAAGATCAACTTCCTCAACCTTTGGCAGGCCATGGACAGTGGGTGGATATGGTTTTTAAAGCCATTAGAGGAGAGGAATTAGATCCAGTCTTTGATATTCCGAGAAATCCAGTTTGGACTAAAGAATCTTAGAAGACGTGACTTGATGCCGGTTTCCTAAACCGTGCGTCGCAGGTTCGAGTCCTGCCGGGGGCGCAATATAATAGCTGGTCAGAGCGTTATAGAGTCTCTCAGAAATATTTAGAAACCAGATTTGGGAATCATTTGGGAATCAAATGTGCTAGGCTGGCACCGTGCGAGGACATTTGGAAGCTAGAGGAAAGGGCACATGGAGAGCGAAAGTCTTTGTCGGTTTTGACAAAGATACAAACCGACGAATGTATCTAACTCGCACTATCCACGGTACAAAAAGACATGCCGAAGATGTTATGCGTCAACTCCTTGTTGAAGTTGGTGGCGGGGCAGATGCTTCAACAGAAGGGACTATGGCGCAGCTTGTGGGACGATGGCTAGAGATAGCTGGCGACTCACTGTCCCCTACCACTCTCAAAGAGTACAAACGCTTGTTGGATCGACATATTTTGCCAAGTCTCGGAAAACGTAAAATTAGGTCTTTGAGAACGTCTGACCTAGATGCGTTCTACGCCAGACTAAAGAAATCGGGCGGACAACACGGAAGACCACTAAGTGCACAAAGTGTAAGACACATTCATACGTTGATCCATCGAATACTTAGCCAAGCAGTCAAGTGGGGCTGGGCTTCTTCTAATCCTGCTAGTCAAACGAGCCCGCCCAAAGTGCGAAGCACTCAAGTAGTTGTTCCAACTGCTAAACAAGTTGTAAGTCTGATAGATGGTGCAACGTCAAGCGACCAAAGTTTTGGCTGTCTAATTCGCCTAGCTGCTATAACTGGTGCTAGGCGGGGTGAACTTTGCGCACTGAAATGGAGTGATGTTGACCTCGACAAAGGGATACTCACCATCTCTCGCTCCATTATCGGAGACCGCATAGACGAGGTAGTGGAAAAGGACACTAAAACTCATTCCAGTCGCACGATTGCCCTTGATAAAGATACTTGTAAAGTGCTGAGAGGTTGGCATGACACATGCAAGGAGAGGGCTGGAATGTGTAATACTAAATTAGCACCAAAGGCTTATATTTTCTCTGATGCGCCAGATGGAAGCACTTGCTGGCGACCAGGCAAAGTCACTTTAGCTTTTAGCCGATTATGTAAAAGACTAGAAATTGACGGCGTCCGTTTTCATGACTTGAGACACTTTGCAGCAACAAGAATGCTAGCAGGTGGAGTACCTGTAAAAACCGTCTCAGGAAGACTTGGTCATGCTAATGCAGCTACGACGCTAAATGTATATGCACACTTCTTGCAGGCATCAGACGTAGAAGCAGCCGATGTTCTTAGTGAGCTTTTAGAACAAAATGGCAAGGACTAAGATTTAGTAGATGGGAAAGAATATAGATTTCTATATCGTTTTGAAATATAAGGTGTGCCACAAGTGACAACTGAAGAACCCATCGAGCTCGATGGAATTACTATCAGTCATCCTGATTGGTGGGCTAGTCACGAAGATGCCATGGAAGAAGCCATGGCTATCCTTAGATTTGAAGAGAGCGAATCTGCTGGACGTACTGAAGGCGAGGGAGAGAATCGACCCGTGCAACGCCTTACGTACTCTGTAGATGAAGCTGCTGAAGTGCTTGGGATTTCAAGAGCGTCGGCTTATGAGGCAATTAGGAAAGGCGAGATACCTCATATCAAGATAGGTAAACGGATTTTGATTCCGAGAGTTGCGCTCGATGATTTATTGCGTTGTGCTGAGAGCAATTACGAATGAGTCAGTAAAAGCGAGATGGAATTTCAGGCGTGATGAGCTAATCGCTTTGCTCGAACACTTTCCGAATTGCTTTTACAAAAGGTGAATCTTCACTCTGAGTATTCTTGGATAATGAAGTGAAAGGTACCATTGATTCGTGTTCCTTTCCCTTAGATTCCATCCATGCTACCCAGCCGTTGTGAACATCTTCGTTGGTTACATCTCTACCCTTGGCAAGGAGCAACACAGCGTAAATTAAAAAGAGGTCAGACATTTCCTCATCTGGCAGTGCCTCGGGCGAGACCGCTTGTTTAATTTTGGCAGCAATAACATCTAGGTAGGTCATTGAATGAGTACCCTAAAGGCAAGTGCAATGTAAATGCCCATAAACACGAATGGAATGACTTGCTCGACGACAGTTGCCTCTCTGTGCTTGCTGCGAACCTTCACACGCTTCCACCAAGGGAGATTGGCGACGCTCTCCGTAGAGGTTAGTTCGTCAGGGTGCAAGATTTTCCATTCATCAGTGAAAGGTTGAGCGGGTAGTAACTTCTCAAGTTTGTTGATGATGTCCCACTTTGCACTATTCAGCCGACGGTAGTATCGAAGCAACATCCACCAGACGAAGGATAAAACGATACCAGCAATCGCTGTGGCAACGAGACCGAAGGCATCGAAAGTAGGAAAGTTGGTGTGAGGTAGCGGTTTGCGAACCGAACTCACAATGCCAACGATGGTTGCTAGAGCAGTGTTGACCGTGAGGAAGAATGTGTTGGCTCCGGCTCGTCTAGCTGATACTCGATCCGCCATTTCAACGGCTGTCTTGTACAGCTCTAGGATCGTTCCTGTATTATCGTTTGCCATCTTCTAGCCCTTGCCACTGCTTTGTCGTGATGATACAGCGCAGGGTTTCACCATATCTTCGACCACCAAGATTTCGGCTTGACGGTACTTATGGAACGGATGTTGTTCCATGTCCAAGAGTACATAGTGTCCCAGAACCACGAGGTTCCTGCGGGTCTACGGCAGATCCCGTCCTTGCGCCCCTTGAGTAAATGGTAGGGTACGCCCTCCTCACGAGCAATCTTGATCTCTTCAGTCACACCAATTGCTTGGTGGGTGTAGTGCCCACAGATTACAATCACTATGTCTGACAGCTTGATGCGCTTGCGAGCATCCTCCTTCCAGCCCTTGGTCTCATGCTTGATTGACCAGTCCTCAAATGAAAATGGAGTGTCCTGTTTCTTCGACTGCCCGAGGAGCAACCTGCGTAAATCGTCGTCATGGTCATAGTCGAAACTAATGAAGACCCGAGTTTTCTTAGGTGAGAATGCCATCCCGTACTATCAGCCCCTTGCTCAACGGCTACCAGCGATAAGTTTCTTGAGGTTGTCCCATGTCCACTTGTACATTTTGTCGGTGTCGAGAGCAGCGGATGGTTTCTTATTTCCACCGTCTGAATATCCAGCTAAGAGAAAGTACGGTGTTTTCTCTTTACGAGCGATCTTGATCTCAGCGTTAACTCCAGTCGCCGTGTCCATATGTTTGCCACAAACGACAATGACCTGATCTGCACGCTTGATACGGGTTCTAGCCTTCTCCTTCCAGTCAGCCGACTCTTCCTTAATCGACCAGTCTGAGATAGAGAATGGCGAGTCGTCGTTCTTTGCTTGTCCAACGAGGAGATCCTTGAGATTTGCATCGTGGTCATAGTCGAAGCTGATAAACACTGGTACTTTCTTGTCTACCATGTCATTAAGACTTTTTCACTATTTTGTTTGCAGGGGGCTAACTCAATTTTATACCGCATGCTTTTGAGGGAAATATCCATATTTATAGTATAGTGACTCGCTGATGTATCGACCAAAGGTATAAATCTCGATACTACATTTTTGGTGGGCAAAGGGAGAATCTGGGATTGAATTATGGAATGACGACGGTATACCGTAGCGCGTTTATCCGAACTGGTTGACTAACCTCGAAGCAATTCCCCATACTCAACATTATGAGTACCATTGTTGTTGCAGCACACAAAGGTGGAGTAGGAAAAACTACTGTCGCTGTCAATTTAGCAGCATCATTTGCTCACTATGGAAAACGAACTTTACTTGTAGATGCAGATCCTCAAGGTGCTGTCGCAACTGCGTTAGGAATTACTGTCGTTAAACCAAGCCTTTATGAACTGATCAATAAACAGATAAAGGCTAATGACGCTGTAGTCCCAGTAGACAATATTTCAGAGTTATGGCTTTTAGGCTCTGAGCTCGATCTAGCAGGGTTAGAAATTGAAGCGCCAAGAATGACACTTTGGCAAACCAAGCTAGCTGACGTACTACACGATGCAGAAACAACTTGGGACATGATTATTATTGATACTCCGCCTGGCTTAGGCGTTTTATCTACAATGGCTCTCAATGCTGCTGATGGAGCTTTAGTAGTCTGCCCCCCTGATTATTTAGCCTATCGTTCTCTAGCCCATTTACAAGAGGCTCTGGTGCTTTCAAAAACTCCGATCATGGGAATTATTCCAACAATGGTTTCTACGCAAAGCAGGCACGCTAGAGAAGCACTTGAACTTATAGAAGATAATTATAGAGACTTGATTCTCCCAAGCATCCCTAAAAGAGTTGCGTTACAAGACGCAATGGTGGCTGGCATGCCAATAGTAAATTATCAACCCAATAGTGATTGCGCTAAAGCGTTCTTATCACTTGCAAAAGAGGTTCTTAGCCGTGCAAAGACCGTCGCTGCGTGAGAGAGTTTCAGACACCAAGCCAAGAGGCAAAGATGTTTTTTTCGTTGACCCTGGTAATACCTCTACCCTCAACGAACCACCGTCTACGGTAGCCGAGGAACTGTTTACCGATGAGGAGCAACGACCTACATGGAATGATTTACACCAACGGGTTACATTTTACTGTCCGAAAGACTTGATTGAAAAAATTGAAAGTACTATGCGGGTTACAAGAAAGTCAAAGAGCCAAGTAATCGTTATAGCCCTTGATTCACTGCTGAACAAAAAGAAGCGGAAATGATTATTACTCCTGACAGGTACGGCAAAAGTGTTCTTGTAAATGAAATTGCAAGAGAAGTATTTGCAGCTGAAATTGATGAAGCAAAAAAAGCAGGAACACTCGGCTATATGGCAAGAGTGTTAGCACAAGTGACACTTCCCCACTCAAAGCCTGAAGGCAATGAATACGTCAAGAAAAATGGCTATCTAACTCTTTCTATTTTAGCTCCGTCTCATATCGGACTTCCCTACGGTGGTATTCCACGGGTTGTACTCTCATGGCTAACAACTGAAGCTGTCAGAACAAAATCAAGAGAAATTGTCCTTGGTAACAACCTCTCATCATTCATGGCTCAAGTTGGACTAGTTCCAACTGGCGGGCGTTGGGGGACAATACCTCGTCTACAATCCCAACTTAGGCGACTCTTTGTATCTGAAATTATTTGCACTTATGACACAGAGCTTGCATCGTTAGGAACTTCTCTTGGAGTAGCATCTCAATACCAACTTTGGTGGGACGCAAAGGCACCGCAGCAACGAAGCTTGTTTCAAAGCTCGGTTACATTAGGCGAGGGGTTCTATAAAGAAATTATCGACAGACCAATACCTATCAACATGGAAGCTCTAAAACTCTTGAAAAGATCGCCATTGGCACTTGACCTTTACATTTGGCTCACGTACAGGCTTAGTTATCTTAAAAAGCCTACGACGATACCCTGGGAGGCACTCCATAGTCAGTTCGGTTCAGATTATGGTCTCATTAGAAGCTTTAAATCCAACACCATCATGGCTCTAAAAAAAGTGTCCATTCTTTATCCTGATGCTAAGTTTGAGCAAAACTCTGTGGGCTTGAGATTGTCGCCATCTCGTCCGCATGTGAGCAGGAAGTTACGACCAACGGCTCCAGTCAACAAAAATTAGTCCATTTCACTGTCATATATAAACAGTGGCACTTATCCACAAGAGGGATTTTTGGTGGTGGTAATCTACGCATAAACGCTTACGCTTTTACGCATAAACGGTTACGGAATTACGCATAAACGCTTACGCCTCTTAATTAATAAGGAATCCTATAGTTAACCTATAGTTACCTGTAGAAAAACAGGCACAAAATAAAATGGGTGCGATAATGGATTTTAGATGAGGGAGACATTACTCACGATTCGATATTTAGAAAGAGCAACGAAAAGAGACTCCAATAAATATCGAAGTTTTAAAGACGAGAAAAAGCCTGATTCCAGCTTGGCTGGTAATACTTGCAATGCAAGTGAGAAGAGACTAAACTTACTGTTGTCCAGAAATGAGGCTCTAGCAGCCCTTTTAGCGAAGTTAAGTAGAGTATCCAATAGGGTATCTAATGGTTTGGACACTCTGACGTGGTCTTTTACCGTCTCTCATTTCTCTGTCCCTTTTCTATTTTCCCTGCATATAAGCCCCGCCGTTACTTGCCTAGCTTCAGGTGTTTGGACACCTTTGCTTCCCGCACCCCACCCCCACAACGTGATATATGTGGCTGGGGTGCGGTACCGTCAAATATCGGCGGGGCACACCAGTCCTTTTAGCAGTGGGGGCAGTGCGACCCATGGTGGCGCTGAATGTTTTTCTGAATATAAAAGAAGTAAAGACAAGTTCAGAAAACGTATTGAAGGCAGTTTAGATTGTCGGGATGACTTCAAATTCGTAAATGTCTTTAGCTGTCATTATTGGGGAAGCAATGGCAGAATATAATTCCAATTCTTCGAATAATAAGAAAAAATTGCCTAGACTCCCACGAGGCAAAACTAAACAGGTCGTCATAACTGAACGAGATTTAGCAGTTCTCTCTTGGATAACAATCCATGGGATAGCAACTCCTGAACAAATTGGAAGAAAGTTCTTCACCCGCCAAGATGGCACAATTGGCATGTGGGCAGCCTACAGACGATTAACCAAACTTGCTCAAGTAAGTCCGCCTTTGATTGAAAGGGATAGGACATTTTGGCAGTATCCGTCAGTAGTGAGGATTACCAATCATGGCGCAAAGCTAGTTGACTTAGGGGTAGGCAAGGCTCACTTAGTCGTAGCGGAATTGCGCCATAGCCTCAATCTGGTTGAACTGATGGAAACGCTGGCTGCGAGTTATCCAAAAGCTCAAATGACAACTGAACGTCAACTTCGAGCACAAATCTATCGTGATAAAAGAGATGGGCTAAGAAGATCAACTGGGCGCATACCAGATGGAATGCTCACGTTTACAAATTCAGATCCCGAATACGTCGCAATTGAACTTGACCTATCGCCAAGACGTGAACGGGATGTCATCAATATCGTTCATGCCTACAGTGCACAAAACTATGGCGCAATCTGGTGGTATGTAACACCAGGTCGAAAAGAGAGAATAACTGAACTTGTAAAGCGTCTAAAAGCAGATGATTTCATAGAGGTAAGGGCATGGGAGCTTCTCTACTAGCTCCACATGACACTAACAACATGTCTAATAACTCAATGCATCATGTTGGAAGACGCTACAACAGGATCGAGGCTGTACGGCGCAGCCTTATTATTTGCTTTGTCGCTACTGTCTTGTTCCTGCCAGGCTCTCTTATGGGCGGAGCAATCGTATATCTTTTATGGAAGAAAAAAAGACCAAGCAACACAGGTGCAATTGTCATGTCACTCGTGGGACTGACAACTATGTTGCTCTATTCAAGATATTTAATAATCGCATCGACGATCTATTTATTATTTGGGAATAAAGCGAATGTCTCAGCTTCAACAATTGAAGCCTCTTTACTCGTTCAAGCCTGTGGGGGCTTTGTAGTGGTGTGCCTGTCTTGGGTGTATCTTAATTTGGGAAATAAAAGCCTTGTAGGTCATCTGCGCCAAGAAGACAAAAGAGAGCACAAAAGAGCACGTAATCTGTTGACCAACTACGATGGAGTCATGGGAATAACCCAGATATCTAAAGATCACCCGCAGGGTTACATTCGTTTAGGAGCCGATCGTGATGCCCCTAAACTCGCTGTTGATTTGAGTCCATCTGAATTAGCTCAACATATCTTTTTACCCGGTGCCTCGGGCTCAGGAAAAACTACAACGTTAGCTCGGATCACTGATGGAATACTTGGACTTGGATATGGAGCAATTATTATTGATTGCAAAGGTGGCAGTCTTATGTCTATGGCACGAAACTTAGCCTCCACACATTCAATGGATTTTTATCTGGTTGATCCCTCTTCAGAAGAGAGCCTCGGATACAATCCCTGTCAAGGCGATGGCGCTGATGTTGCAAACAAGTTAATTGGAGCTTTTACCTACGGAGCAGAAGGTGAAGTTTATAAGTCAATTGCAATGCACTATGTCCCAATGTTGGTAAAAGGACTTATTGCAGTTAATAGACCAGTTAATTTAAAAGAGCTTTCAAATGTGTGTGAGCAGTTCTCAATGGCTCAACTGGCACGAGAAGTTGGAAAGACTGATCAAGCACTCAAAGAAGAGCTAGACGGATTATCAAAAGAAACCGGCGTTGCTAAATCTGGATTTACTACCCTCCAACACCGCTTTGGAGCACTCTTGGAGGGTCGCTTTGGCAAAGTATTTAAGAACCCAAATGCGCTCAACTGGGATGAGGCAACAAAGGTGCCTTCAGTGACCTACATTGGACTGTCCGCTACGGCTGCAAGTGAAGATGTGGAACTTATGGGTAGAGTTTTAGCCCAAGACCTAAAACAACTCTGTCACCGGCGACTAGTGGCACAAGAAAACGGTGAGACGCTCACTCCGATACTCGCAGCCTTTGATGAATTTGCAGCACTTCGTGAAGCCACTCAGATTACTGACCTGTTGCTACAGGCGAGACAAGCAAGAATGCCGTGTGTTATATCAACCCAGTACCTGCCAGAGGCTACCCCGATAAGAAAAGCATCCCTTCAGGCAGGGCTACTTTTAGTTCATAGGCTGGAGGCAAAAGATGCCGAAGAGATGGCAGCCCAATTTGGGACAAGACCACGTCCAAAAGTCACCCATCAGATTGACTGGGAAACTGGGACTACTGAAAAAGGATCCGTGAGAGAAGTAGAAGAATACGTTATTCATCCCAATGTTTTAAGAAAGCTGCCTGTAGGAGTACTCGCTATGCGCTCTGTTACAACTGACCGCCAAGACCTTGTGAGCGTCTTCACGCCCTGAAATATCACAATGAGCCCTAACACGCATGAGATTAAATCAACAGATGCCGGAGAGCTTCCTGGGGGCTTTATTAGTGTTTTAGGCAACGTTGCATTGCGCAACAAGAAAAGCCTGTGGGCTGGACTGCTCTTTTCATGGTCAGGATTGGCATTTGCACTCGTGTTAGCAATTGCTGGAGGACTTGGTGCCGGAGTGTTCTTGGTGTTCCATGCCTTTGGGTTCCTTACAACTACCCATCCCTTTGGAATTCAGACAGCTGCTGGTCTAACAGTTTTAGGGATACTTGGAGCAGTTGCGGCTGGAGTGTTCAGTGGCTTTGTATCGTTATATGTGCTCTCCCCACTCGGTGCTCTTTCAGGTGCCTGTATTGGAATACTTTTTGGGATGGTAACAGGCGTAATTGCAACATCAATTGAAATAGCACTAGAGCCAAAAATACTAAAACTCAAAAATTACAGAGAGCCAAGTAACCGTGAAAGAAATATCATAATGCCCGCTTTTGAAGGGGCATTAGAGGATTTAGGGCTTACAAGAAAACCTGCTGTTCTCATAGTTGAAAGTCAAGTACCAAGCGCTACTGCATATGCAAAAACAATTGTAATTTCAACATCTATCGTCAATAACTTTGAAAAAGGAGAATTGAAAGCTGTCATCGCTCATGAGCTATGGCACTGGCAACAAGGAGACGGCATTGGCTACATGCTATTTAGGTGGTGTTCATGGGAGTTAGTGCTTATCTATAATATTGCTAAATTTGGTCGTGGGGATAAAAACAGCCAAGCAGCTAAACCTAAAAAAGGTCTGCTTGGATTAATTGCCACCGTATTGTTTCTCTGGCCGCCAATTATTCTCACGGATTATATTATCATGCTACTTATTGCCGATGAAAGCCGAAAGCATGAGTATGAGGCGGACTTAGCTGCAAGCACAATTGGGCTGGGGAATCATCTCGCTGAAGCACTTAACCGCCTTGGTGTCTTTGAAACGGCTAGAAGCGGGTGGCAAGGCGCACTATATTCAAAGCACCCTCCAATGGAGTATCGAATTGAGAAGGCAAAAGAGGCTAATAGTGACGCTGCCCAAAAACCAGTTTCAGATGTCATCAAACCAAATGAACTATTCAAAACGATTGCCACTGTAGTTGCAATACTTATCGTCGGAGCACTTGCGTCACCCCTCAACTCACTTGGCTATTCAATTGTCAATAAAGTAAAAAGCTATGGTTCTACATTTCTAGTAACTCCAACTTCAGACACAAAAGGAGGTGCGATTGCAAAAGCTGTCGCTTTTGAAACTTCTTTTGGAAATGTTGCATTCAATAGGAACGGATACCTTAGCGTCATTGCAGCCTATACATTACCAACCGATAGAACCTACGTAGACAACCAAGTTGATGCGAGCTATGAACAAGCAGCAAACGCTATTCAAAGAAAGGGGGCGCAAATAAGCTCAACGAGCAAAGTAACAGGCGTAAGGATTCTGAATACGACAGGTTCGCCCCCGGCAAGCGTTTCAGTGAGTGTGGTATTTGTCCTTAGGTACACGTTCAATAACAACGTAGCGACACCTAACACAACGATTATGGCGGGGCTTAGCGGTTACGCAGTGACTAAAGAAACCCTTCAATTTGGGTGGACGAAGGGGAACTGGGAACTGACTGGATGTGTGTCAGTAGGATATGTTTCAACGGGATCAGGTGTGCCACCGGCAAGTGTTTATGACTTACCGTCTGGTTATCAAAGTCCATAGAAACAACCCATACCAATAAACTTGTGACAAGTTCGTGACGATTGATTGCAATGTGTACTTAGTGCGAGATAATCAAGAATAGACGGCAACCGATGCGGAAGTTGCAGAGGTGGGGGTATGAGGCTCAGTCGCAATGTTTTCAATGAAACTTCCAAGGTCGAAAACTCGTATGGTCGCTCAACGCCTATAGGAGCAAAAAAGTATGTCGTGACATGGTGGGAGCACCAGCTACGACACCGGCATGAACGACCTTGGATAGCTCTTGTTGGGATACCGTTAGAAGCGGTTGCCGTCGCCGTAGCTGGACTCTGGTTTTATGAATTTGTACTCATTATTCCACTTTTGTGGTTGTCTCCATGGGAAGAACCATGGATATGGATACTTGGTGTAGAAGAGGCAGCCTTTGGTATCCAATGGGCTTATATCGGTGTCTATGCACTGGTGACGTGGTCTCATGCGATAGTTTTGGTGGGGCTGCTTTGGGCTGGATATGCGGGGGTTGTGGCAGTGCTCGGAGTGGTCAATCGGTGGCACTATAAGAGGCGGTGGGGGTGGTAGGAGGTACGTTGTAAAGAGGTAATAGAGGTATGTTGTTTAATATTATGACATGGGTATTTATCGAGCTGATTGAGTGTAAAATATAGGTATGAACGTTGTTTATGATTACGGAAACGATCCTACTGCGCAGAAACTCTACAGTTTTCTGACAAGGTGGTTACGAGCACATCCCCAGTGGGCTACTGAAACAACTGGGTGGAGGTGTCAATATCGTGATGCCACAGCGATTGCAAATGAACTTGTTTCTGAAGTCGAATTCGGTGAAGTAAGATTAGCTGGGCTACTCAATACCCCTAATGGCGAATTGATCCAGACAGTTGTTAACTGGGTTTTGCCATATCCAATGAACATAGAATCCAAGCTGCTGTTCGATGCAATTATGCTTGCTGCAAATGCCAAGCAAAGAAATGAGCGTGGCTTAGCAGCTGTATTTTCGATTGCGGCATTGGTGTTTTTGGGGCTGATAGTGTTTTCGGACTAATCTTTGTCTTTTGCGGATAAAGGTATGTTAGGTTTTTGGACATCTGTCTTGCGTATAAGAAATTACCAACTAAATATGATGTCACGCAATAATAGTAATGGATCGTGGAAATATTTATGAATGACAGTGAAATTCATAATGACATTGCAAACGAAGTGTCAATTCTGAGGGGTATGCCCGAGTTCTCTGAGTTTGTTGTCGCTAATAAACCGAAGAAACATGAACTTGAGGCAAAATCTTGGGTGACGATAAACAACTCTTTTTTGCTCAGAGAGGGTACAGGTACTCGCAAGAGTAGTTTTTATCTTTCGATTCGATACGATCAATTATCACTTAATGTTGAGCCAGATTTGTTCATTGCCACTGGCAAGTCGCAAAATAACGACTTTAATTTGAGAATCGATCCAAATGATATTGACATTCGACCACTCGATAAGTCCTTTATTCGTGAGCAGCTCGCTCGTTTTGGTTTCATATCGTTCGTTTTTATCGGCAAGCTTGGTTCTATAAAGCAAACTCAATATCCAATTGTTGATGGAATCGACCTAATTCTTGATTCTGAATTCGCGCAAGAAATTGCACTTGACCAGGATGGTAATATCCGCGTTAGTCGTATTCCAACAACCAAAGCTCTAAAAGCATTCATCGAAGCCAACCTAAAAGAGGCTTTGCCTGAGGATTTGGATCAATTTGAGAATCTTATGGACGAAGTAATTCACAAGATGGAAGCGGATAGCTACCAAATAGTAAAAATTCCAGAAAAGCCAGAAGAACTCTCCTCGACCAACTGTATCGTGGCTAAACTACGTAAGGGATTCGAAGACGCTTTGAAAAATTATCAAAGCTCCATTGCAGAATGGAAATCAACTGGAAGCCAAGCTTCATATAACGATTTGCTACGAATAGCATATGTTTTTGCCGATGAGATTGAAACATTCAATACAATTCTAAAGAAAGTGTGCGACTTGAAGCCACTTATCAACTTGATGACTTTTGCGCATCAATTATCGCTTTCAAGTACATTCAATAAGATTAAATTACCGAGTACGTCGAAGAAGGTTTCTCTTGACGGCTATAGAGATTTGATCTCACAAGCAAGAAATGCAACTTTTCATCACCTAGTGCCTATCGACACAAGAGTTGAAGTGGATTTTGGCGATTATCACTTGAACCCTACCAAGCTTGTCTTATTTGATGAGTTTGGTTCGAAGAAGCACAAAGGACTCGATTATGAGGACAAAGAAATTTTCGAACTTCTTCAATCATTTTCTCGTTCACCCGAGCGTTCCTATGAAATCACCTTTTGGGATGATAATATTGTAATTATGCAGGCGGCGATTTCTCTCATCGCCCAATTCGAAGAAGCCCTAAATATCGTATTTCGACAGAAACACTCATCGTGATTTGAGGCGTTGTTGTGAACCAATTTATTAACGTTCAACAGAGTATTTTAGGAAGACTTTCGTCACCGGTGAGTACCTGCTTTCTTTCGAGGATTGGATGGGAATCGAACTTGAGAATCATGGTTAACGCACTAGGAAGCCGTAGAACAAGAGTTAACGCAGCCAATTACGCAAGTGCAATTGGTTTGAGCCATATTACTGAACAAACTTTGATTGATGCAGCGGACTACGTGGATCAAGTGGCTAAAATGCCATGTGTTCCAGGGCAGCATGTAATTTCAAAAACAATCTTAAAACAATTTGGTAAACGTGGAGTAGCGCAATACATTGATTTACGTATTGGAGCCTATGATTATTCTCGCAAAATAATGTTGAAGCCTATTTCTCCTAGCGCAGCTGGAAAGATTGACAACTTTATCAAAATAGATAGCTCAACTACAGAAGCTTTATGGCAAAGGGTTGAGAATGACTTTAATCTGGCTCTTAAGAGAGCGTGTGCTAATCCGACATCGTTATCAGCAGATACCTTGAAAACCTTCCTTGATATACTTGCTTTACATCTGATCAGATCTCCAGGCATACAAGAACAAGAAGCGACAATTGTTGATGCGATTAGACCTAAAGCACGAAGCGAATTTGAGAAGGAATTAGGTTGTCGAATTACTGACGCTCAGTGGGAAGAATTCTCACGCGGCTTTGGGAAAATGAAAAATTCAGGATTTTTGTTTCGCTGTAGAGCAGAATACCTCTTTGGAGCTGCACGGCAGCTTCTATCAAACTGGACACTCACTTTTCTAAGCTTCCCTACGAGCGAAGTGCTTTGCATTTCAGACAGACCCCTAATTTCAATCATGTTTGATGTAACAACCAATCAAATTGTGCAAACTAATAAAGCATTGGATGACGTGTCTGGTTTGGTTATGCCAATACATCCAAATTCTGCAATTTTTGCATCGAATCCCAAACACCCGTTGTCGGTCGCCCCTAGTGCAAATGACATTATCAAACTTGAAATAATGAGTGGCAAAGAGTGGCTATATTTTCCACTACACGCTGAAGCGAATCTAGCACCAATAATTGCTTCTCTTCGCCCATAGAAAGTCGGAGATTTACATATTCCACACCAGTCTATCCATGCTGAGATACTTTTGAAACTAACGTGTTGGTTTAGGCTATACCCCAACTAGACATTCTGGAAACCGCCAACTACACGTCAGAATAAGGTTGAATTAAGTATTTCCTGACACACCACAAATCAAGTCTTAGATGTTATCCTGACACTATGACACGGTGTCCGGTATATAGGTGGCATTTTTAAATGGGTGGACAACGAATCGGCTATATCAGAGTAAGCACTCTTGATCAGAACCATGAACGCCAGCTCGAAGGTGTTGAACTGGATCGTACCTTTATTGACCATGCTTCAGGCAAGGACACCAGCCGACCAGAATTAGAATCTTTACTCAGCTTTGTTAGGGCTGGCGACACCGTCATTGTTCACAGCATGGATAGGCTTGCGAGAAACCTTGATGATTTACGTCACCTTGTCCAAAGCCTCACGAGCCAAGACGTAGCAGTAGAGTTTGTGAAAGAGCACCTTGTCTTTACTGGAAATGACTCACCTATGGCAAAACTTATGCTATCTGTCATGGGAGCTTTTGCCGAGTTC
>JAJYDO010000094.1 GCA_021777355.1 Actinomycetes bacterium
TTTTAGACCCGCCAAAGATCTCGCAACATCACAAACCATAACTTGGAGTCCAAGACACAGTCCAAGACAAGGGATGTTATTTTCCCTCGCATATTTAGCGGCGGCTATTTTTCCTTCAACGCCTCTTTCACCGAATCCACCAGGTATCACAATGCCATCAAGTGAATCCAGGAGTGTTGAAACGCTGCCGTCGGTCTGCAGGCCTTCGGAAAGTATGTCAGATACAGTTTCAGCTTGAATCCACTTGATATCAATGCTGGCAGCGTGGTGAAAACCCGCGTGGCGAAGGGCCTCGGTGACTGAAAGGTAGGCATCGGGAAGATTTACGTATTTCCCAATCACTCCGATCTTGACTGATTTGGAAGGGGAATATACACGCTCTACAAGGTTTCTCCAAGAAGACAAGTCAATCGGGTGATTTAAGAGATCGAGGTGTAAAAGCCTCCCGACAATAGTGTCTAAGCCCTCATCATAAAGCGCCAGAGGAATCTCATATATGCTGGCTGCATCAACTGCCGAAACGACTGCCTCTATTGGTACGTCGCACAGAAGTGAGATCTTGCGCTTTAATCCGCTGGGAAGCGTCTGGTCTGATCGACACACTATGACGTCAGGTTGGATTCCGCGGCTCCTAAGTTCAGTCACTGAGTGCTGAGTCGGTTTAGTTTTATGCTCCCCGGAGGGCGCTAAATAAGGAACCAGGGTCAGGTGAACGTAGCAAACGTTGTCTTTCCCGACGTCTCTCCTAAATTGGCGAATGGACTCCAAAAATGGCACAATCTCAATGTCACCTACAGTTCCGCCCACTTCGCAGATAACTACGTCGATTTCTTCACTTGCCAGTTTTTTAACTCGCTCTTTAATTTCGTCAGTAATGTGAGGAATTACTTGAACGGTTTTTCCCAGATAATCTCCCCGTCGCTCTTTGGCGATCACGGATGAATAAATTGATCCGGTAGTGGTGTTTGAATCCCTGTAAAGATTCTCGTCAATGAAGCGCTCATAGTGGCCCAAGTCTAAATCGGTTTCTCCGCCATCTTCAGTTACAAATACTTCCCCGTGTTCAAAAGGGTTCATGGTGCCTGGATCTACATTTATATAGGGATCCAATTTGCACATGGTGACTCTAAAGCCTCTTGCTTTCAAAAGCCGCCCAAGAGAAGCTGCGGTCAAACCTTTCCCAAGAGACGATGATACTCCCCCTGTCACAAATACGTACTTGGAGGCAATGACCACAAGAGAAGATATTAGTATCTTTGCCAGCCCAACTGTGCGATCTAAATGTAACTATTCTGTTAAATAATCAAAATTCCAGAGCCAAGATGGCACAAAGGAACGCATTTTTCCCCATTTATCGGGCAATTTCCAAAAGCTCGATCAGGCAGCGGGACTTTGGGCTCAAATTGAAAATAATCCGGGTAATTTGCCGTCGGATTCCTTTAACCTGCTGGCTTCATCAAGGAGATCTTGGGCATGTTTTACGCCGCTCTCAGATCCTTTCATACCCGAAAGCATTCGGGAAATTTCGATCAATCTCTCGTTTCCACTTAATCCGCGAGCAGCTGTGACCGAAGAGCTTGAGTCGCTAGTCTTTTCAATCACAATTTGTTGGTCGCTAAAGGCAGCTACCTGAGCCAAGTGGGTAACAACTATAACCTGTCTCCCTTTTGAAAGCTCGTAGAGTGCATTGCCAACGTAAACTGCAGCGTTTCCCCCGACGCCGGCGTCCACTTCATCGAAAATTAATACCTTGGGATCATTCGAACTTCCAGTTGAAGGACTCATAACAAGGCGAAGTGCCAGCATCGCTCGAGAAAGTTCCCCGCCTGATGCAACTTTATTGATTGGAGCCATCTCCATGCCAGGGTTTGCACGAAAGTTGAAACTTACTCCTTCACAAGAGGGCGAATCATCCAATTCGATTGAAATTTCGGCATTTGGAAGTGCTAATTCACGAAGCCTTTTTGTAACTTTTTGTCCAAGACTTTGAGCAACGGCTCTTCTGGACCTTCCAATTTCTTGTTCCAGCAACTCCTGTTCGGCGCCAAGAGCCCTTAGTTCTTGCTGTAGTTTCTCTAAATTCCCGGCGGAGTTAATGAATTTGCCAATTTTGTTTTGAGACTCCTTTTTAAATTCCAGCACTGCTTCAAGGCTTCCACCGTAGAGTCGGGCAAGATCATTTAGGGCAAACCTTCTCTCTTGAGTAGACCTTAATTCCTCAGGATCGGCCTCGACTATCTGTTCCAGATTTCTTATTTCAAGAGCTACTTCTTCAATTGTCAAGTTAATCTGATTTAATAGATCAATTAACGGATTCAACTGCTCCACTCTATTATTCAAAAGTATGTTTATCGACTTTGAAACCGCATCTTTTGCTGAGTTAGAAGAGTACTCGTTTCCTAGAACGAGAGATTTTGCTTCGAGTAGGCACTCCAGAATCTCGACAGATTTGGACAGAAACTCCTCTTTTTCTTTGAGCTTCTCAATTTCATCGGGTTCCTGAACGCCTAGTCTTTCAATTCTTGAAATGGCCTCATTTAAATAATCAATTTCATTTTCGAGAGCCTTAGTTGAACCGCCATATCCATCAATTTCCTTCCTGATTGAAGAAATTGCCTTCTTAGTTTTGACCAGTTTAGTTTGATCGATATTTCCGTATATATCAAGTGCTTCTCGCTGCTTGCCGGGCTGGAGCAGTCCGAGTTGTCCGTGCTGTCCGTAGAGTTCAATTAGCTCTGAGCCCTTTTTAAAGAGTTCCGGTTGGGGAACTAAGTCTTGATCGACGTAGCACCTCCCCCTTGAATTTTTGGCAATAACCCTCGCCAAATAGATATCGGGATCCCGAAAAGTTGCCTCTATCAATGCTGATTCAGTACCTGATCGGATCTGATGAGTACCCCCTCTTGCACTCATAATCGCGTTTAACGCTTCGACAATCAAAGTCTTGCCCGCACCGGTCTCTCCGGTGATCGCAGTCATCCCGGGCATAAGTTCAATTGAAAGATCTTCAATTACTCCAAAATTTGATACGTGAAGACTGCTAAGCACTACCTAGGACACTCCGAAACCAAATTTCGCCTTTACCGTGTCATGAAAGTCTATTGCCCGATTAATTCTCACTAACTTAGTTTTCTTCCCGCCTTGCCGGCAAAATACGCTATCTCCTGGTTCCAATCTCACTTCACGGTCTCCGTCAACTAATAGTGAAGCATGTCGTACTCCTTGCAGCTCTAGACGAAGGTCTATATCAGGCTCTAACACCAAAGGCCTGTCAAACACAAGATGAGGAGAAATGGGAGTAAGTATCATTGCATCCAGCCTGGGAGACACGATGGGGCCTCTTACTGAAAGATTGTAAGCTGTTGAGCCAGTCGGAGTAGCTACAACAATTCCATCTGCAGTGTAAGTTACAAAGAGCCTGCCATTTAAAGTTGCAGTAATCCGGATGGTCCGGCCCGGTTCGACCCTTTCGACAACGGCGTCATTTAGTGCCATCACTGGCTCTAAATCTTCACCATTTTGCCTTTCGACCCCGACTGACAGAGTCATTCTTTCTTCAATTTGAAATTTGCCATTGACAAGCGCCTCAATTGCAAAATTAATCTGCGTAGCTTCGACCTCTGCCAAATACCCTAGATGCCCCAGATTTACCCCTACCACGGGCACGCAGGAGTCATAAGCCAATTTCGCTGCATAAAGTACGGTGCCATCCCCTCCCAGGCTAAAAACAAAGTCAATATCCTTTGCCACTGAAGTTTTTGGCTGGAGAATTGCTTCGATGCCTCTTTCTTCGGCTATTTTTACCACTTTGTCCGCGAGTGCCGAAGCTTCACCCCGATTAGGCGGAAATACAACTGCAATCTTCATTGGCTATGATCACCCATACCAACACTGTAGGCGACATCGGATATGTCATTTATCCTCAATGAGTCAGCTCCTCCCCAAGTTGCCCAAATAAAAAACTCCGTATTTCCAGCTCCTCCCTTGACTGGAGATACTACAGAACCCCGAAGACTACCCCCTATGGCGACCACTTCTTTTGCCGCACCTTCAATAGAAGACTCCCAAAGTGCAGGATTGGTTATTACTCCGCTCGACCGACTGGCCTCCTTGTGACCGACTTCAAACTGCGGCTTTACTAAAAGAATCCAATCGGCTAATGAATCTGATAATTCCGGCAAAATTTGAACCACGCCTCTAATCGAAGCGAACGAGACATCGACGACGACAATTGATGCACCGGAGCACCCCTCGATTCCAAAAAGCCTATCAAGGTCCAAGCGAGAAAGATGCTTGACATTAGTTTTTTCGAAAGACCGCACCCTCGGATTTGACCGAATTCGCTCATGCAATTGATTCAAACCGACATCGATCGCCACAACTGCTGAAGCCCCTCTATCCAACAGCACTTCAGTGAAGCCGCCAGTTGAAGAACCTATATCGATAGATAATTTGTCTTTAATTGAGATGTTGAAATGATCGAGCGCAAAATCCAATTTAATAGCGCCTCGACTAACCCACCTTTTAATACCCCAGTTAATTAAAACGGCGTCTGCTGTTGCCACAAGCCTAGATGGCTTGTCAGCAACAGCGCCGTTTACAAGTACGAGTCCCCGTTCAATCGCCTCTTGTGCTTCGCTACGCGAAGACACAAGTCGACGACGAACTAACTCTTTATCGAGCCGACTTCGCGTTTTCCCGAGATTCAGGAACGCTTAGCCGGAGCTCTTTTGGCTGCCTTCTTGGCCGGAGCCCTCTTCACAGCCTTCTTTGTAGCTTTCTTAGCTGCTTTTTTGGCCGGAGCCTTCTTGGCCGGAGCCCTCTTCACAGCCTTCTTTGTAGCTTTCTTAGCTGCTTTTTTGGCCGGAGCTGCTTTTTTCACTGCCTTTTTAGCTGCTTTTTTTGCTGCGGCTTTCTTGGCCGGAGCCTTCTTAGCCGGAGCTGCTTTTTTCACAGCCTTCTTGGCAGCTTTTTTAGCCGCTACTTTCTTTGCTGCAGCCTTGCGTGCGCTACCAGTTGCAGCCTTTCCTTTTTTCACTAGTTTTTCAACCAATTGTGATACCTCTTCTCTGTTAATTAATCCTAAGCTTCCTATCTGATGGCGAACTTCATTTCTGACGGAGGCTACAAGCTCCTCAGAATTCTTTCTACTTTTTTCAAGTAGAGCTTCAACTGCTTTTGAAGCTTGGTCACGTTGCATTTCACCTTCGCGAATTAAATCGCGAACAATCTCTTGAGCGCGCGCTCTTGTAATATTTGAAAACGTCGCACCGGCTTCTAAAGTTCTGCGAAATGCATCTAGTTGTGACATGTTCAAAAGATTAGCCGCTTTGAACACATAATGCCAGTATTTAAGTGTTTTCATCCGAAAAACTTTTCGACGAGATCAATTAATCGTTCCGAAACAATTTCCGGTTTTATATTTGCGATTTCATTTTTTGAATTTATTACGCCGCTTAAAACCAATCCAAATTTTGTATTCAAAGAACTCGCTAATGCGCCGTCAGTGTCGATTCGATCTCCGACAACCATTTCAATTTCTTCGGATTCCTTCAGTGAATCTTTGATCAACTTAGAAATAAAAAAGCTAGGTTTACCTGCGATTATTGGTTGTGTTTTACAAACAGTCTTGATTGCTTCAACGATTGATCCCGCACCTGGTGCAAGTCGATTTTTGTCAGTTGGATATGTTGGATCAACATTGGTCGCGATGAAAGTCGCACCATTTTCAATGGCCACACACGCCGCAAAAATTCGCGTGTAAGTGATGTCGGGATCGATTCCAACTATCACAAATTCCGGATTTTCGGAAAAAATAAAATCTGGAAAAAAATTTTCTCCGGAAGCCATTTTTTGGTCAATTTTGACAATTCGCGCGCCTCTGGCATTGACGGCCTCTTCTATCCCGGGTCCGCCAACTATCAAAACTGAGCTATCAATTTTGATCAATGTTGCCGCCGAAAGTGATGACGTGACAATGTCATCTACGGAAGAATCAACTCCGCATGACCTAAGCCGCCGACAAACCATGCTTCTCGTCGGATACGAATTATTGGTTACAAAAATGACACGTTGCCCATGGTCGCGAAGAATTTTAATGGCTTGGCTTACTCCCTCGATGCAATCATTTCCTCTCCAAACAACGCCGTCAAGATCCAAAATTAAAGCCAACAAAATCTCCCGTTTAGCGCCCTTGATCTTATTTTATTTGCAAAAGGTGTCCGAAAGTGGTTTCATTTTTAATTCGCTTTCAATCGCATTGTTCTCCACTGGCTTCCGAGATACTGGCTGCAGCCGATTAAAGACAACAAGTTAGGTCTCATTACCTGGTATTTCTTAAATTTTGTCTTTGCCGGGGCTAAAGATGTGATACAAGAAGACATGCCAGAATTTCTTCCATTCAAGGGAACCCGCTATTCAAAACAAATTGCTTTAGAGGACGTAATCGCACCTCCGTATGATGTTGTAGATGAGAATGATCGAAAGGAATTAGCCTCACGCCATGTTGCAAACGCAATACATGTGGAACTTCCTGAGGCAGGTGGGAATTTCGAGGAAAAAGACAGATACTTGCACGCGGCTGAGCTCCTTGATGCTTGGGTAAAAGAAAATTATCTGGAAGTAGACGAAGTTCCTTCTTTTTACGGCTACAAGATGACTTTCAAGGACGAATATGGTCAGATTCAAGCCACATTTGGTTTTATGGGAGCATTAAAAGTAGATGAACCGGGCACCGGGGATATTCTTCCTCACGAAAAAACCTTGCCAAAGGCAAAGACCGACAGGTTGGATCTAATTCGCGCCACAAAATACAATTTGTCGCCAATTTGGGGACTTAGTTTGACTGCGGGACTGAGCAAGGCAATTTCTCTGCCAAATACCCCCGACATGACTGCCGTGGATGATGAGAATGTTACTCATGAGCTCTGGGTAATACGGGAGCCAAAAGATATTAAAGTTATCTCTGATTTAGTGGCTCAAAACCCCATTCTCATTGCAGATGGACATCATCGATATGAAACTGCGTGGAACTATCGAAACGAAATAAGAAGGGAAAACGGCAACCAAGATGGGGGGCATGACTACGTTTTAGCCTTTATAGTGGAGTTATCGCCAATGGAACTCCATGTGAGAGCCATTCACCGCCTCATTAAAGGCGCAGGGGCCAATTTCGACTTCCAAACTGCCTGGAGCAAATATTACTCATTCGAACCGTTTAATGGCAATTACCTTGAGTTGGGAAAAATTATAGAGAGCCATCAATGCCAGGCACTGATTACAAAAAATCAAGCCTGGTTAATAACTCCAACCCAAAAGTTGATTGACGAAGCCGATTCTCAATTGGATTCAGCTCGACTCTCGTATTTGTTGGGCCTAAACCCTGATTTTGAAGTTCAATATCAACACGGCTTAGAAAAAGCCGTCGAATCGCTCTCTCAGCCCGACATTGATGCCGTAGTGATTTTAAATCCCGTTACCATCGATCAAATTCAAGGCAGTTCCGAAGCAAGGTTCAGGATGCCTCCGAAATCAACATTTTTCACACCCAAGCCCCGAACCGGGATGGTGTTTAGAAACTTGACTGCTTAACCTACCTTCCAGGTAACACCTGAATGGAGAAGCTGTTCGAGACTTCCCTTTCCCCTGGATTCCTTGGCATCAGCTACTTGATTGGCAAGTTCGGATCCGAATTCCGGACGCTCGACATCTCTAAACACGCCGATAGGCGTTGGGGAGTATGGCCCGTTGGCAAGCCTGGAAAGAGCAAAGGCGAGGGAAGGATCTAT
>JAJYDO010000026.1:0-25455 GCA_021777355.1 Actinomycetes bacterium
CAGACTCCTGGTGTCAGCCAGTATTTCGGATGCACGCCACTTGATCCTGTGGCGTGGGGAGTCGTGGGATTATCTACATTCGTAGCTACAGGAGCCTCAGTGGCACTACCTTATCTTTTAAATGAAGCCAAAAAAAGAAGACTTGCTAAATAGTCAAACTATGGGAGACACAAAGCCATGGATGTGAAAGAAAACTTTTACACGGCAGCAGATCTTTTTGAAAGTACTGTTTCAACTATTCCCGAAGCCAAGTGGGACCTCCCTGGGCTTGGGAATTGGTCTATTCGATCCTTGGTTGGCCATGGGTTGAGGGCAATGACAACAGTCTTGGAGTACCAAGGGAAGCAGTCAAATACTTCGTCTCCAAACCAAATTCATGACCCTGCTGGCTATTTCTTAGCAGCAAATATTGATGATCCAGAAGTCACTAATGCAATTGAAAAAAGAGGAGTGCAAGCCGGATTAGAGCTAGGTGCCAATCCGCTTGAAAAGATCTCTGAGGCAGTCCTTCAAGTAAAAGGATTCGTAAGAGGTGCACCATTGGATTTGCCTATGGTTACTCGAATGGGTGAGATGACTCTTGCGACATATCTTCCCACGCGAACTTTTGAACTCAGCGTACATTCGACAGATTTAGCAACTGCCCTGGGGGAAGATCTAGTTCTCCCGGAATCTCTCTATTTTGAAGTAATCAGCATTTTGGCACACATTGCGAGGCAAAAGGGCGGGGGGACGGACCTTGTTAAATTCTTAACCGGCAGGGTCGCAAGCTTGCCTAAACCAATATTCTAAATGACTTTTATGTAAATTAAGAAAGAAATTTGCTTAGAAGCAAATCGACTTCTCAAATGATGTCATCCCAGACTTTGCGAGTTTCACCTCTCGGGTCCTTCAAGATTGCAAGTTCGGTATTGAATTCGATTGCGTATCTATTTTCAATATCAAATTGCGGCCATTCCTTAACCGAAGCTTCTTGGTCGGGGGTTCCGTGCTTGGCAAAGGATATCCAAGCGTCATGCATTGAAAGTGCAAGTTTTTCAGGAGGATCTAAGCCCACAAGGAGTTCAACCCCTCCTTTATTCAAGTTGTTCCAGACAAAAGGAATTTCCATGGCATGGCATGACCCCAGCATCCCCCCAAATGCAGGGGATTCCCATGTAAACCAGTAATGATAAACATTTGCTTGATGGCTGCTTTGAGCCTCAAGCAGTCTGATAGCGGGAATCATAAAAACTAAATCTGAAAGTATCTCCTCCCACCATTTCCCTGCGTTTCCATCTTGGAATGCCTTTTTGTAAGCAGCGAGAAAGCGTTCTCCCACTTCTTTTGTATCGGAACTTTTCCCAACTTGTCCAACTCTGTTTATTCTTCTAATTAACGCTTCTTCATCACTTGGATTGGGGTACATAAGTGCAAATAATTTCCATTCGTCTTTATTTGTTCCTGCAATAATTGGAATGTCTTTGGCTTGACCCGAGCGGATAGCTTCGATTGGTGCAATTGGAAGTTCGACTCCATCCAAAACCGGCTGGAGTGGCAATCCGGCAATGCCTCCCATCGCCGAGCGATATTTGCCAGGATTCGATTCGACTTCAGCCACTACCTTTGTTTGAAAATCGAGCATTTCTTGTGGTGGGAGTTCAAGAAGTGAAAAGGGATCTTCCAATTCTGCAATTTCGACGAATTTCGATGCAACGGCATCCGCTGTTTCTTTTGAAAGGACATTTAACGCCGATCCGCTTTGAAGAATTGCTTTGTGGAACAGGCCCTTAGCTCTGGGCAGTCCAAGAAGGGTTCCTACACTCATCGCTCCTGCTGATTCTCCAAATATCGTCACATTTTCCGGATCCCCTCCAAAATTTTCTATATTTTCTCTTACAAACTTAAGGGCTGCAACCTGATCTAAAATTCCATTTAATCCTGATGATTGGTACTCGGGTCCAAGAATTTCTCCAAGCTGCAAAAATCCGAGGACTCCGAGCCGATAGTTAATTGAGACAACAACTACATCTCCTCGGCTGGCAAAGGATTGCCCGTTATACCAAGGTGTTGATCCGGAACCCCCCACAAAGGCTCCGCCATGGATCCAAAACAGAACAGGCCTTTTCTTGTCGTCCAGACCCGGAGTTTGGATATTTAGCGAGAGGCAGTCTTCACTGCAATCGAGTTCTTGCTCTGGCACCAGCCCGCCCAGCATACCCGGAGACTGCCAAGATACGGGCCCAAATTTGGTGCAGTCCTTTAGATCTTCCCAGTTAGAAGGCTCAACTGGGGCTTTGAAGCGGAGTTCTCCAATTGGAGGCTTGGCATATGGAATTCCTCTGAAATTATGTATTCCATTCTTCTCAAATCCCTCAATATCACCGTATTTGGTATGTGCGACAGTCACATTCTCTCCTCAAGTAATTAGTTAGCCGATCATTCAAACGATACTCTTGGAATCTACAGATTGCAATTTAGGACACGAAGTAGCGCAGAAACAGAAAGCCATCATCTTCGATGACAGATACCAGGTGCAATTTCACCAAATTCTCAAGTTCTGCATTGCCAAATATTGACGAATCTTGTTTCCCCGCCAGCGCCGGAGAAAGGGTAAGACAAATTTCATTAATTGAATTGGCCTTGAGAAACGATGAATTTAGTCTTGGGCCACCTTCAAGAAGAACTGATTTAAGACCCAAAGCGCCAAATTTTTCAATAATCAAACGTGGATCTACTGTCACTTGACCACATACCAAAAGATCTGAATAATTTGCAAGCTCGTTGCTGCCATGATCAAGTGCCTGCTCGGTAGTAATTATTATTGGTTTCCTACTCGAGTTGGAGAAAATCTCATTCTCAAAATCTAAAGCACCCCGATTTGTGACAATGGCAAACTTTGGAAGCTCGGCCATTCCTCTTGAAATTCGCACTTGTCGAAATTCCTCTCGCAAGTTGATTGGGCCGTAGCCTTCGGCTTTGAATGTTGAGGATCCGATTACAATGACATCTGCAAATAGGCGCAAAGTGACTAAGAGTTCTTGATCAGCTTTATTTCCAAGCTCTCCAGATTTCCCGTTAAAGACTACGCTTCCATCCAAGCTTGAAACCATATTCAATCTGACCCATATTGGATTTTGAAGAAGTATCTCTTTTAGGTCGTATCTATCTATGAATAAGGACTTGGAGTTATTGAGCTGCTCCAAATGTGGAATATCTGGCATAGTAATTAATTGGACCTCATATAGAAACTCACCAAAATGTCCGGCAAATATGACAATTCATTTTGGTACGAATCTCGGCAAAAATAAAGACGAACTGTAAAAAATAACTAAAAACCCTCCACAAATTTTTTGCGGTTCGCAAGAGTCGGAACTTTAGGACCAATGCCAATCATGTGGACGCGAGCTCCTCCCCAACTGCGATGGAAGCAAGGTTCGCAGCTGCCCTTCCGGCTGCTCTGCCACCGGGATGTGAAGATTTAATGGAAAAAGAAGTTGTTGTCGGGAACATCGCTTGGAACATGGCTTCAACTTCTTCATTTCTAGAAGATAATACGGGAAGGAGCGACTTACCGAGTTTTTGTTCTGCCTCTGTAATTACCTGCTTCTCTGTGGTACTAAGTCGCTCGCCGATTCTCGCGGCATATGCAACTAAAAATGATCGTCTAAAACTGGTAGTTCTTGATCCTGCATTCCCCGGATGCGTACTTGGCCGGTTCATGGCAACATTTGCTTGAACAAGAAGTGATGTGTAGAGAATCTCCACTACCTCCAAATCTTCAGCGTAGCCAACCAATGAGGAGAAACCCAAGCTGGAGTACAAAAGCGCCAAGCAGCGATTAGCCGAAGCTACTTGTGCCAATAGATATGATTTCGGTTCTATATACGGGCTTTCAAACCAGATCCTTTTTACTCTAGGCTTTGTCTTCTCATCATTTTTTAACTTAATGTGGTCAATGGCATACTTTGCCATCAGCTCTTGAGCTTTAGCGGTAAAAGTTTCAGCCTCTTCGGCAAAAGAGGTCGACTCGGCTTGGGCTAAAATTGCCCTAACTTTGCTCAATACCTTAGGATCAACTCCATTTACCCGCGTCGACAATCTATGATAATTTGGCTTCTGCCAAGTAGCAGGCGAGTCCAACACGCTTTCTAACTTAATCGAATGTCGCATCAAAAACAATAGTTCCACGATTGATTTCATCGCATCTGCCACTTCATTGGCTTGGGTGTCAACGAAGTTGAGTAACCAATCAATGGTCTCAGACGGCGGGGGCGAAATGTGAGCAGTATCAAGTTGGTCTTTCCATTCAGGATCAATATTGTTGTCAGAGTAGTATGAAAGCGCCTGGTTGGATATCACTTCAGTTAACAATCTTTGATCGACTTTAGAAAGTTTGCCTTTGCCCCAGCTTATGACGTCTGTAGGTTGCCAACCTCGTTCCCACATATATGCCAAACTTTCTTCCAGCGCTTTTCCTAATCCAAACATCAGTGGGCGAATAGCTGCCTTGTCTGTATCCAGCCAAGCTCTTTCCAGCCTGTGTATACACTCCACAATTAAAATGTCATCAACGTCTCGGGAATAAATGCTTGCATGGTCCACCAAGTCGGCCAATCTACCTATATTTACTTTAGTAGTGGCTCTCCCTTTTTGTTGATGGAAATTGAATTTTGGCTTATAATCTTTCTTTCGCTTCTTTTTTCCCATTGTTCTTCTTGTGACGCCTTCCTCAACATTTTAGACTGAAGTTTACAAACTTTGTAACATAGTTTTGTGACATTTTCATTACAGTAGTTGTTCCAAGAGGGCAACAAAAGGACTTGGAGTGCTTAAGTTGCCTCAAATGTGGAATATCTGGCATAGTAATTAAATGAACCTCATATAAATTCTAGACAAATTACAAATGCATGGCACACATGGTCTTGAATAGCCCCGTCTGCCACCGATTCTAAGGTAAAGTTTTGAGGTGAAGAGGGTTTCAGTAGTCGGCAACTCGGGTTCAGGCAAGACCTATTTTGCCAAGTTGCTGGCACAAAAGATGGAATGTAAACACATTGAACTAGACGCCATCTTCCATCAAGAGAATTGGACAAGTCTCGGAGAGGCAGAGTTTCGAGAAGCAGTAACCAAGGCAACTGAAAGTGTCTCTTGGGTAATTGATGGAAACTACCGCACGGTTAGAGATATCGTCTGGTCAAAAGCTGATACCGTCATATTTTTAGATGTCGGTTTTATAAAAAATACTTTCCGGGTAGTTAAAAGATCGCTTTTCCGTTCAGTCATGAAGGCGGAACTTTGGAATGGAAACAAAGAGAAAATGCGGAACCTTTTCTCTTTTGATCCAAAAAAGTCAATTATTGCTTGGTCTATTTCTAATTACAAAGAAATTAAAGATGATATGACTAAATCATTGCAATGCAATGAGTACGAAAATCTGAAATTTGTAGTATTAAAAACTCGTTTGGATCAAGCTCAATTCCTAAAGGCCAATTTATCGATTTCCGGCTCCAAAAGCACAGAGCAAAATTTCTGGTTTGGGCAAGAATTGCGAGATTGATAGTGATTTGGCCCGGCGTGGCCACCACGTATCCAAATTTAGAAAGTTTCAGCTGTGATATTCCGGAAATCGCTATATTGGCGATGGGAGGCAATAATAAATACTTCGACTAAGTGTATTGCCCGGATATCAACGACAAGGTATTCCATTACTAATTTTCCACCGTATCTTCGAGATAGAATTATTTATCGGAAACATGAAATTTTGAGCGAGTTCAAAGTGCTTTTATTTCTGGGTCCATTATGAAATTACCTGCATCAAGGGAGGTTTTGCTGTAATGGTACCGAAGTGCTTGAAGTATTTCAATGTTCAGAACTTGCCAAATTTAATGTTGGGAATAGGAGCACTTGGGTAGCAATATCATGATTAAGAAAACTTCCAGGGTCGGGTTTCAGCTCGTGAACTACTTGATTTTTATTGCAGGTTTGGCTCTGGGGTTATTGTCCCTATTTTTTTATATAGAGGCAGACGTCAGTGCCTTTGACAACATTTGTGGATATTGGTAGCTGTTTTTACTCGTGCTTATTATGTCATTGTGTTCAGCATTTGTCACCGTAGTAGGCGCAGCTGAAGTTATTGGCATTTTAGTAGGCGAGAAGAAAACTATTTCAAAGAAAAGTTTTACCGTAGCCGGATATTTAATAGCCGGGTTTATCCAGATGGTATTGGCGATAGTAGTTTATATGGCCACAGTGCTTCTAATTGGGGGCTTGTTCTGACTATCGAAAAATCACTTAACTTGGATCCAATGCCGAAATAGCAGTCGGCGAGTAATTGGTTACGGGAAAAGGAATCGTTAATATCGAAACTATTCACCAAATGTGCATTGAGGTGGCACCAAATGTGTGCTAAAATGTCACCAAATGCTCAAATATCAGACAAGGACACGACATGCCCAGCGTATAGTCGATAGAGCACTTAAGTCATTTAGGGTCGTTGTGCTCAACGGGCCTCGACAATCTGGGAAGACGACATTGGCGGGTGAACTTGCCAAGTCTTTTAATGCGACTCTAGTTTCACTCGACGATGCAAGCTATTTTGAGGCTTGCCAAATAGATCCCGCAGCTTTTTTAAGCGCCTTTAAAAGGCCGCTTTTTATTGACGAGTTTCAGCGGGCAGGAGAGAAATTAGTGAGGGCGGTCAAAATGGTGGTTGACAATGACCGATCTCCTGGCCAATTCCTTCTAACGGGGTCGTCGAGATTCTTGACTGCTGCCGGACTTTCAGAGTCCCTTGCCGGAAGGGCAGCCATCATTGACTTATGGCCCTACTCGCAGGGCGAAATCGAACAACTAGGTCCCGACGCAGATAGTCTGCTTCGTCGCCTATTTGATTCGAATGCCATCTTTGATCAATCAAAAAAGAAGTACTCGTCACGAAGCGATTATCTTCAAATAATTTGTCGCGGGGGTTTCCCCGAAATTCAAGTCCTCCCTGATGAGGCCAAGGACATTTGGTTTGATAGTTATGTTGCAACGATCATTGAACGGGATGTTCCTCTAATTGCCCGTGGACGGCATTTAAATGAGCTGCCTCGACTATTACGAGTGATTGCTTCTCGAACTTCTCAAGAAATGAACGTGGTTTCAGTATCAGCTTCCACCGGGATTGACCGAAGTACATTATCTCGTAACTACCTGCCGCTGCTTGAAAGCATTTACCTGATACGCCAACTTCCATCTTGGTCGCGAAATATAACTGCTCGGGCAGTAAAGCACCCAAAGATCCACCTCACCGATAGCGGGCTTGCTGCAAGCATTCTCGGCGTTGACCCTGCAGGATTGTTATTGCCAAATGCTCCATTACTCAGACCGTTAGTCGAAACATTTGTCATCGACGAATTAGTGCGGCAAGTATCATTTACTTCTGGCTCACGCCCAACTTTATACCATTTTCGCTCACCTGACGGTCCTGAAATTGATGTCATAGCTGAGGCTCCCGACGGCAAAGTCGTAGCAATTGAGGTCAAGGCATCTACCCTTGTCGATCGCAGCGACTTCAAGCACCTTTCATTCTTACGCGATAAAATGGACAAAGTCAGCCAGCCATTTGTGAAGGGAGTAGTCATTTACCTAGGTGACAAAGTGCTTCCTTTTGGCGATCGATTAATTGCGCTTCCAATGTGCCACCTATGGCAAAGCGAGTGAGCATCAAGTTGAAAAATTCTTTACAAAAAAGAATTCGCCAAATTGTAATTCCTGCAATCAAGCAGTTTAATTCTTATGCTATCAGTGCATCGCCTGTTTAAATTTGCGAATTCATACATACAACCACAATGATGCAGTACTTTGCACTCCAAAGCAAATTTTCCTTGTTCAAAGATAACTTAAATAGAGTTGTCTCAAAGCTACAGCTATTAGAAAAGTCGCTAAATGTGAAAGTAAATCACTACAAGCTTTACTTGGTAAATTGCAGTGGACAGCTTCACAAGCAGTTTCGACTGAAGGTAGATTAGGTCGATTGCAATTCCGTATTTCCGTTGGCCGATTTAGCATTGCGTTGTTCTTATATGGGGCCAAGCTGGCCATAGCATTCAGTTAATGCAGTTCAAATTTTGGCATCATTATATTGGGAATTTGTTCATTAGACTTAAATGCAGAACTAAAGAGTGATTATATGATCAGGTGGATTTCCGGCTAATGCTCCATAAAGTGCCGGGAAGCATCCAGCCACCACATTGTCGACCACTCCGGAAGCGCTGCAGTTTCCGGGCTCTCCCACGGCAAGTCCCCTTGAAAGCGCACATCTGTCACACATCATTAGGAGAATATTCTGCTCTGCTGCAACTTTAGATAATCGCTCTCCGATGGGGTCTCCTTTTCTGAGGACGTAGTTGTTGTCATCAAAAAACATCATGCCCACCACTTCAACTCCGTGTACGCCAGCTTCGAGTTGAGGAAGAATCATTTGTCCCAACTTATAATCTGCAGTGTGGCCGGATGTGGAAAAAATATATGCAACTTTCATGCGCCAATACTATCAAGACCATGACTTAATGAATTCGCTCTCGGGGCAACTATTGACCACGCTTGTCGTCATTTCTGTAGGTTATAACTGCATTTAACTCATCACCTTGGGTCGTTTTTATTATATATTGGCTCCTTGTAGCTTTGACTTGCTCAGAATATTTTTCTTAAGTATTCATTCCGTAGGCGCATTTGTTGTCGTGGGATTCCCGCTTTTTACTTCTATACCCTGTAAAGTTGCACATATGGTTTCCCTGACCAATAGATCTTTATGTAGTCGCAATTTCTTCATGATGGCAGTATTATTACTCGCCTGAGCCTACAGGAAAGCAGCATGACATCTTTAAGTATTTCTCGGCCCCAAAATAAGGCAATTGCATCCAGGAAAGGATGGAGAGTAATTGTTGACGGAATAGTATCTGCGAGGATTTTACCGGGCGATTCGGTTATCTTGGATCTTGACGAGTCGGTGCATGAAGTGTTAATTCGAGACCAAGTGGGAATGCTTTCGAGCCAACAAGTTATTATTGGCTGTCGAAGCTCTACGCCCATTTATTACATGGCAAGACTTGTAAACCCTTCTCGTGATATTGTAGACAGTGGTCGTTTTCATGCGATAGTTTTTGAGCAATGCAACGAAAGTACCGCAAAATCACTCAACGCCTCGCCAAAGTCAAAAATACCTAAATTTACTATATTCACATATTTTGGATCAGTTGTTCTCGCAATGATGGGTATTTTTGCAATTAGCCATTCCCCCTCGGGAAGTTTGAGTTTTAATGCCGGAATTTTAATGATCGCGGCTGCTATTTGGAAAAGTGCGCAGATAATATTTGCAAAAATAAAATTACGAAAACAGAGCTCACAGACTTCTGAAAGTAAACGTTTGTAATGTCATCAACAGATTGGAAGAACAATCTGAGCATCAACTGGAACTCTTATAGCATTTTTGATGTTCTTTGATCCAAAGGCCAGATGCAGCTGGCAACTGCCAAATCTGAGAGATCAAAGACGTTTGATATCTAACCAACAACTAGTAATTCAGGAATTACTTTGTTATTGGAGAGCAGGTGGACTTGACAGTCAATCGAGGCACTTTTGTGCCTAGTTCTCTCTAGGGGCGATCTACGATTCGGGTGTGGCAATTCTGGTGGCTGATTCTTGGCTCAAAATGGTACGCTGCCAGCCTAACTTTGGACACCGAAGCTTTAATCTGCAGAGCAACTAAAACTGTCGGCCTCATTATACTTCTGAAAAACACTCAAGGTAACGCTTCCAACTTGAGTCTTCACTTTATTTAGCAACAATCTTCGATCCATAAGACAAATACGACGGCCAGTCTTTATGGTTGCCTACATTCGTTCCAAAAGATTCCTAAAGCAGCCCAAATGCGAGATTGGGCTGCTTACGATTTAATTAGATGCTACTTTTTTCTCTATATGGATGGAATAGTTGAAAGTCCACTTGCAAATCGTTCTTCGGATATTTCTTCGTCAACCATCGAACCTGAGAGAAATGCCTCATATGCGCCAAGGTCTAAGTGCCCATGTCCGCAAAGGGCCGTCAGAATTACTTTTTCCTCACCGGTTTCTTTGGCAATTAAAGCTTCTCTTATAGCTGCAGCTAATGCATGAGTGGGTTCAGGTGCGGGCAGGATACCTTCGGATCTGGTGAATGTGATGGCTGCATTAAAGCACTCAATCTGTGGAATTGAAATAGCTTCCATTAGTCCAAGTTCGTAGATATGCGAGATTAATGGAGACATTCCGTGGTATCGAAGGCCACCAGCGTGAATTGGATCCGGGATAAAGTCATGCCCAAGCGTGTGCATCTTTAAAAGAGGTGTCATTCCTGCCGTGTCTCCAAAGTCGTAGGCATAAATACCTTTGGTGAGAGAAGGACATGAAGCAGGCTCCACTGCGCGTATAACCGGGTTCATTCGACCGGCCAATTTCTCTCTTAAGAATGGGAATGAAAGTCCTCCAAAGTTAGATCCTCCACCAGTACAGCCCACTAAAAGGTCAACATCAGATTCCCCGGCAAGCTTTAGCTGTAAAAGAGCTTCCTCGCCGATAATTGTTTGGTGCAGCAACACGTGATTTAGCACGCTTCCAAGGGCATATCTGGTCTCAGGATCTTTGGCGGCAACTTCCACGGCCTCAGAGATAGCGATTCCTAATGATCCCGTGTGATTGGGATTTTGCTCCAAAATGGACTTTCCAGCCGAAGTTACATTACTTGGCGAACGGTGGACCTTCCCGCCAAAGGCTTCCATCATTATTCGCCTATAAGGTTTTTGATCATAGGAGGCGCCCACTTGCCAAACTTCGCAGTCCAGCCCATAAAGTGCACTCGCATAGCAAAGAGCAGTTCCCCACTGGCCTGCACCCGTTTCTGTGGTGAGCTTTCTGATTCCGGATTTTGCATTGTAATATGCCTGTGCCACTGCGGTATTTGGTTTATGGGAACCGGCGGGCGAGACGCCTTCATATTTGTAATAAATCCGAGCAGGTGTCCCTAGAGCTTTTTCTAGTCTGTGTGCCCTATATAGCGGCGAAGGCCTCCACTGGCGATATACATCTAAAACCCCTCCTGGGATTTCGATATATTTCTCTTGGCTTACTTCTTGAAGTATTAAATCCATAGGAAATAGTGGTTCCAAGTCCTCAGGGCCCACAGGTTGGAGAGTTCCCGGGTGCAATGGAGGAGGTGGTGGCTCCGGAAGATCTGGGATTACGTTATACCAAGTAGTCGGCATCTCGCTCTCACTTAGTTCAAACTTGTGCTGCATTATTGCGTCGTCCATTGGCACTCTGATCTAACCTCCAATATTTCTTAGCTGTTCATCGGTTGGGATGTGGATAATTTCACCTCGGTTTATACTTACCCAATCTCGAGCCTTTACGTAGGGTCTAAAGGCATGAACTATGTCTTCATAGTCAATTCTAGACTTGGGATGCTGAATCTCAAAAAGATAAGGGAACTCTTGCCAGGCACAAATTGATTGCCAAAGGCGAATAGCACCTTGGCCTGTTGGAACTTTCAATATCACCGGTCCAAAAAGCGAGTATCCGCTTGGGAAAAATAACGTAGGGACTCCGTAGCCGCCTGATTCCACTACCCGTTGGTGCTCGACTTTGATCTCATCGTGGGTTGAGGGATCTTCGATGGCTGCATCTAAAAGACTCGGGTCGACTCCAATCTCGGCCAATAGAGTCTTTGCTACTTCAGGATCGTGCGGTTTTATGCCCTCTTCATGTAAAGCTTGGCCGGCCCTCAAATACCATTTATCTAAAAGATCCAGGGATTCTCTTCGAAGCATTACCCCTATTCGCATCATTGACCACCCGTAAGACCAGCGTCTTTCCCAAGGGTGTTTCTTTCCTTCTTTGCGATTGATCTCTTCGAGGCTAAAAAATTTCCAGTTGACGGTTAGATCTGTCAATTCTCTGACTTGACGAATCCAAAGCGAGGTTCTATATGCCCATGGGCACATGATGTCGAGGTGAAAATCTATCTGTTTTGGAATTTCTGGAGCGGAATCTTGGGTAGAAGAGAAGATATCCGAATGGCTTGAAGTCACAATCCCATCATTGTCTAAATCTGAGCAAAGTGCAAAAAGCTTACGGCAAATTGGCCAATTGCCCTTGGGTTTATTAGATTTAGAGCGGCAAGTGCCTAATATGAAGTCTTGGAGAGGTAATTATGTCAACAATTGTCAACAAAGAAAGTCTATTTCCACTCTTGAAGGAGGAGTACCTGGCACTAGTTGGTCTTGGAAAGTCCTTGAATGAAGGGGAGTTCAATACAAGAAGCTCGCTTCCAGGCTGGACTGTCAAGGATATTTTCAGCCACATCGTGGGAACAGAATCAATGCTCATCGGCAAGGTCATGCCAACTATTGAGCTGCCTAGTTACGACTATTTGAAAAACGACGTAGCCAGGGCAAATGAGATGTGGGTTGAAAGCTATCGAGAAAAGAGTGGAGACCAAGTAATAAAGGACCTGGAAGAGGTAGTCGAGCTAAGGCTGGCCTCACTTGAGTCTATGACACAGGCTGATTTTGACAAGCCTTCTTGGACCCCGGCTGGTCCAAATGAAACCTACGGGCGATTCATGAGAATTAGGCATTTTGATTGTTACATCCACGAAGACGACATCCGCCGAGCCCTGAGTTTAGAGCCTCACATAGATAAAAATCATTTGGCAATGGCAATGAGCGAACCGGAAGCAGGTCTCGGTTATATCGTGGGCAAACGGGCCGCTATTCCAAAAGGAAGCCAGGTCATCATAGAACTTTATGGTGCTATTGAAAGGAATTGGCTAATTGAAGTTGGGGACAAAGCCTTAGTTGTTGACTCCTTTTCGCCAAACAGCCCAGACCACTTCATCCATATGAAGGCAGATGCATTCACATTTTTTAGGCTTACCGGTGGGAGAGTGGATCTATCAGGACTTTTAGATATCAAGGTCACGCTTCTAGGGGACGTTGATTTAGGCAGACAACTGTTCGAGAATCTGGCATTCACAATCTAAATTTGGTAGATGTTATGCGTGCATAGTGGTGTTTTTAGAGATATGCTAGGGCGTGTCACTCGAACCGCATCTCGTTGCCAAAAATCTCTATTACGCGGAGTGCCCAAGGTGGCATGACTCAAAATTATGGTTCTCTGATTTCTTCGACCATGGGATATGGACATTAGACGCAGAAGGCACCTTAGAGCGCATTCATGAAGTAATAGGTCAACCTGCCGGTCTCGGTTGGATGCCTGACGGGACATTGGTGGCTGTCTCGATGCTAGATAGGACGCTATTGAAATCAGAAGGTGATGAATTAGTCGAATTTGCTGATCTCGAAGATATGGCTGCGTTCCATTTAAATGACATGATTGTCGACAGCCAAGGCCGGTGTTACGTAGGAAACTTTGGATTTGATATCTATGAATTTTTGGCTGAAGAGGGAATGGCAGCATTGGTGGAGCCTCCCGGTCCGCCAACTGCAAATATCATCATGGTCAACCCGGACGGAAGTGCAAAAGAAGTGGCCGATGAGTTGTTTTTCCCAAACGGAATGGTTATCACTCCAGATGGGAAGACTTTTATAGTGGCTGAAACTTTGGCTATGCGACTCAGCGCTTTTGACATTGAACCTGATGGATCACTTTCCAACAGGAGAGAGTGGGCCAATCTAGCTCACACTTACATTGCCCCGGATGGCATTTGCATGAATCAGGACGGTGATATTTGGGTATCAAATGCAATTGGACCCGATTGCGTTTTGGTGGCAGAAGGCGGGAAAGTGGTGCAACACGTGAGAACTCCTGATGCCTGCTTTGCCTGCATGTTAGGCGGTCCTGACAGACGTGATCTCTATATGCTTTGTGCACCGACTTCGGTTGCCTATATGGAGCATGCTACTAATGCCGGCAGCATTTACATGTTAAAAGTCGAGGTTCCAGGGGTTGGACTGCCATAATTAAAATTTCGAACAATTGGGAAAGTTGTTCCAATGTAGCTCCTATTTTTCGAAGGAAACTCTAGTAACGTTTGAAAACGAACACCAGTAAAAGTCATTTTTGAAACCAAGAGCCGGGAATATAACGGACTGCAGCGGACTTGTCGAGTCAATTCGTGCCACTTCCTTCCCGGTTGTAATATCTAAAAGAACTAGCCACTCTTTCATTTCAGATGGATCATAATCTGCACTCACGATGAAAGACGAATTCGGCAGCTTGAGAAAATGGCTCCCGTGATTTTGTTTCTTGGACCAAATTTTAGAGAATTTAGAGTGATCATCGTTTGGATTAAAATTAAATGCCGACAAGTAACCATTGGAAGAGTCAAATCCTATGACCACCGACTGTTCGCTATCAATGTATGGAGGGTTGGCAACTAAACCGTTCTTAACTCCGCAAATCTCCTCGTAATGGATAGTCTCTTGATCCAAATCGAAGTGAATTAAGTGCAGTGGCGACTCGGAGATCCCCTGGGAGATGAGAGAACCATTGTACTTCTCCGATCCGTCGCCATTGTCGAGCAACCATACTGAGCTATTCTTCACAACGCAGTCCCACCCCAAGCTCTGCCCTTCAAAGCTTAGATAGGTAAGTTTTTTAGAAATTGAGAGATGGTCTTGGTCGTCAACTTTTAAAACAAAAAGCGATTTATCCCCAACTACAAAAATACTGTCACCATCTGCAGAAAGTCTTGCAATGGATGCTTCTTCTACTTCGAGCGAGTCAATGGTGGCAAGTGAATCTGGATCTATTAACAGGATTTGGCAGCTCTCTCTGTCTTGAGGAGATATTTTGTGGAATGGCCGTGAGCCTCCAAAGTTCTTGGCTGCGATATTTCCGTTGTCCAATATGATGAAGCCGTTGTATGGGCTCTCCTTGGGAAGTGATTTAGAAGATACAAGACTTAAATTCTTATCAAGTTTGTGAAGATGGTTGCCAAAAACAACATAGATGTATCCATTCGCGTGGATGCCAATGGAACCCGGCCAAGTCGGACCTCCCGGGAGCTCACCGGACTGTCCAATAGTTTCAAGTGTGACAGGATCAAGCTTGTCGACAAAACACGGGCTTGAATCTCCCGGATTGTGGCGCAACAAATAAAGCTCACCCGGGTCCCTAGTCACAACCATGGTGGCTACGGGAAGCACCCTCGAAGTTACCTGTATCGTGAAATTGCCAGCCTCCATTTCACTTCCGAAATTGCTCGAATCCCACCAGCTGCTTGGAAACTGAGAACTCTGCTCCCTAGTTGGACCTCCGTCTTCACACGACCAAGGGCTTTGAAAATAACCTGACAAAGGACTCCTAATGAAAAGAAACTACATAACTAATGTAAATACTATCGAGTGCGTGAGAACTGGTGTCAAATAGGACTAAATATCTACTCGAAAGTTATCCGTGCATTGTGGGCTCATGGCCGGCATGTTCCGGAGGTTCTAGCTGAAACGTTGAATGTTCTACGTCAAAATGGCCAATAAGGCAGTTTTGCAGTTGATCTAACACATGGCCGATGCTTCCATTTTCCAGACAATCCGGAGTCACCACAATATGTGCCGAAATCGCAGGGAGCGCAGGTGTGACATTCCAAAAATGTAGGTCGTGAACATCTTGGACACTCTCTAGATCAAGCAAGTGGTTCTTTATTTCGGCAATGTCTACAGAAGTTGGCGCGGCTTCAAAAAGTATTCTGCCGGAGTCTTTGAGCAAGCGAAATGCAGCAAAAAGCATTATTAGTACAACAAGAAGAGATGCTATGGAGTCAGCGCGATTAAATTTAGTCCACAAAATAATTAACGCTGCAAGTGCAGTCCCAATAAATCCAAACAAGTCGGTAAGGAAGTGCAAAAAGGCGCCTTCGACGTTCATGTTTGACCTGTCTGCTTTAGAAACAATAAAAGTTGTTAATGAGTTAAAGGCAATTCCAACAAGAGCCACAATTAATACCGGGAGAGGCTTGACGTGAATCGGATGAAGCAAACGCGAAATGCTTTCATAGGCAATTAGTGCTGAAATAACGAGCAAGGCAATTCCATTAATGGCAGCAGAAACTATTTCTGCTCTATAAAAGCCATAAGTCCAATTTCCTGTCGGCTCTTTTTTAGAGATCTGCGCCACCCAAACTGCCAATGCCAAACCGGATGCATCTATGAGCATATGTCCAGTGTCAGCCATGAGGGCAACAGAGCTTGCTAGTATTGCCACGCTAAGCTCGCCTGCCATAAAAAGCAATGTCAATGCAAGGGCGAAAACTAACATTACTGGCTTAGAGTCCTTTACATCTTCGCGTAATTTCTTTAATTGAACGCCTGACAAATTTTCGTTGTGACCAAAACTCAAGTAGTTAATCCTCCAAAGGATAAGCGTAGTTGACCCGCCTTTATTTTAATTTTACATGCATCTTCGGTCCTGCAGCTTAAAACTTAGAGCTTATTATTATTCCAAGGAATAAACATCTATACAAATTGGCGTTTCCGAGACGATTAAAAAACCCAAAAGTGTATTGCACCTAGTATCTGAGCTCTAAAAATAATCAATGGAGAGAAAGACTAGCTAATTTTGGTTTCATATAGCATATTTAGCCCCAAAAAAGAAGTAATTTGAACAACGTGAGCACAGATATTGGCATAATTCGCATAAAACTTTATTGGGTCTTATAATTAGGAGCTTAAGCTATGACAAATGATAAGCCCTTCGCACAAGCCTACCGTGAAAGCAGGAACAAGATTGAAGCTCTTATAAACGATCATAAGGGCGACTTCAAAGAGATAATCGTTCCGGGTTCACCCGAGTGGAGCGTCCATGACGTTGTCGCACATCTAGCCGGTATTCTAGATGACATTTCTTGTGGAAAAGTCGAAGGAGTTGGGTCGAAAGAATGGACTGCTATGCAGGTTCAAAAAAGAAAGGTCTTTGACACCAAAGAAGTTTTGGATGAATGGAATAGACTTAGTCCTCAATTTGAAGAAAGTCTCGATGCATTAGGGCGAATGGGGAAGCTTTCCGTAATGGATGTTGTCACTCATGAATTTGATATATGCGGCGCACTACAAATTCAGTGTGAAAAAGATACGGATCGTCTTGATATTGCTTTTGATTTCATTGTCAATGGAGTTGTACACTCAGCATTGAAGAAGGGGATCACTATCGGAGTTGTTGCAGGAAACGAGTACGGAGATACAGTCGAGGGACCCGTATTGCAAGCGTCTAAGTATGAAGCTTTTAGGGCCCTTACTGGAAGGCGTAGCGAAGCACAAATACTTTCAATGAATTGGAGAGGGGATCCCTACAAGGCGCTTCCCGCTCTCAACTTTGGGCCGTTCTCGCCATCATTGACTGACGTATTTGACTGAATTTTCGCAGTGCTAGTTGGCATCCTGGTCAAACGGGATCACCCTATTGATTTGACCGCTCCTAACATCGTATAGCCAGCCTTCAATATCTATACTTCCTCTGAGTCCATCGAATGCTCTTAATCTTGCAACGTCTTGCCTGAGCGCCTCCATGGGATCTGGCATCGTGAGAAACTCCCAATCTTTAGTAGCTGCCAGTTGGCTCTCATCAAGATCAGACCTTACTTTTTCATCCGAGTTGTTGGCAAGTGCGCATTGGATATGATGCATAACAACGATATATTTAACTCCCAAAAATGTGGTAGCAAGAACGAGAGATCTTTCAACATCTTGAGTTACTCGTCCCCCGGCGTTTCTAAGAATTTTTGCATCTCCTGGCGCTATTCCAAGCATTGCAAGGGGTTCAATTCGAGTATCTATGCACGTCACCAAGCCAAGTCCCTTCTTAGCCTTTGCATCAAGCGAGCCCAAGTTAAAACTCTGGCAGTACTCTTTATTGCCTTGTAAAAGTTCTTCAAAAACAGCAATCATATTATCGAGTTTACCCCAGCTTTATTAGATATCAGTAAACGCATTTCATTGAAAATCGCATTCGGATGAGCTAAGAGCGAAGTGCTTACCCTATGAAGTCATGCCCCCTAGGCCGACCAGAGACCTAGCGTGTTCAATTTCACCCATGTGTCTAAGCCCGTGCTGATAGATCCAGCATTCGATTGCATCCAAGCGTGTCATGTCATTGTCGCCTGCCACTTTGGCGCTGAAGGTTGTGGCTATCATTGGCGGGAAAGGCTTAGCCACCACAACTTCTTCAAGGTCGGCTACGCTTAGGGTGTCAAGCCACCTTTCGGTTTTGCGGAAAACAGCCACCATGTATTCTTTAAAAGCTTCATAATCGCCGATTCGCTGGGCCATCATCTCGGACACCGTTTTATGCTTTCCGTGGTCATTAATTGCCAATTTCAAGCACGACGCCCACTTTTCGTCAAAAATGATTTCCCCTGCTCCAAGCATTGTCGCCGAGCCATCTTCAATTTGGACGAAGTGGAATAAGGAGAAAGCAATGGGCAAAATAGGCTCCCGCTCAACATAGTTGACCTGCTCTAAGCTCATCGTGCTTACAGCTTCTTCCCAAATCAAATGTAGGACCCCAATCCGTCTTTTGAGAGAATCAATAACGATTTCGTCACTTGGCATAAGTCACATTCTAGACTAATGGCGCTAGACTATTGACACTAGCTATGCAATTTGTTAAATTTATAGTGTTGACTTTAAAATATAAGAAGATGCTTATGCCTGCACGCTGGCATAGTTAGGGATTTTAGATAGGAGTGAAGATGTCGCCAAAAAGGGGAAGCATACGTCGTCAAATCCGAATTAATGCAAATGCTGATGAGATCTACGCTCTAATAGGTGATCCCTTAACGATCCCTACCTGGTTCCCGGGAATTGTCGAAGCCAAAGTAGATGGCCGGATGCGAGTAATCAAAACTAATGCAGAGTTAGAAATGCCCGAGGAAATTTTAACTAATGACTTTATTTCCAGGAGATTTCAGTACAAAATCACCTCTCCTATGTTTCAAGAGCATCTTTCCACCATCGACGTCATTGAATTGGGACCTTCGGACTCTTTAGTTGTATATGGAGTTGACGCAGTCCCGGCCATGTTCGGACTTGCAATTGCAGGCGGAGCCAGTGGAGCACTTTTACGCCTCAAAGAAATTTTCGAAGGAGATAAAAATGGGTAGAAAAATACTTTTCGTGACAACGGACCAGCAACGCTACGACACTCTGCAGTGCAATGGCGGCCTGCTGGCTAGAACGCCTGTAGCCAATGCGCTTGCAAGCAGAGGGATTCGATATGAACGCGCAATTCCTCAAAGCGTAGTTTGTATGCCTTCGCGATCAACCATGCTGACCGGCCAATACCCAACTACTCACGGTGTCTGGATGAATGGAGTCCCGCTTCCAATTGATGCGCCGTCAGTTGCAAAACTACTTCACGATAGCGGATACAGGACTGCCCTAATCGGCAAAGCACATTTTGAACCATATTTTGATCCTTTCATGCGATTCGAAGAAAATAAACAGGCCAGGCTAGGCACAACACCTCCCGGAGGGACTCACAGGGGGTTTGAGCACCTGGAGTTTGCAACTCATGGAATAATGGGCGGACTTCATTATTCAAGATGGTTGCTAAATGAACACCCTGAAAGTTTGGGAGGGTTCTTCTCGGTTTTAGATGGCGACTTCGAAGTGAGTGCCCAAGGAGGCGGAGAATGCGGAGCCCCGCAGGTCAAGGTAAATCCAATCCCGAAAGAGTGGTATCACACGGATTGGGTTGCAGATAGGACCATAGACTGGCTTAATTCATTAAACCAAGATGACAACTGGTTTTGTTGGATGAGTTTCCCAGATCCGCACCACCCCTGGGACCCTCCAGAGAGTGAAATTTCAAGGATTAATTGGAAGGATGTGGACCTCCCTCTTGGTTATCCTGAAAATAGCTCTGAAAGAGAAGCCATCTTAGATGCCAAGCCAAGGCATTGGAAGATGTGGTATGAAGGCGAACTTGTATCTAACTATGAAGCCCCGGCCAAGTGGGTGCCAAAGACCCTTACTACTGATCAGATACGGGAAATTAATGCAAGAAATGCAGTGGAAGTTGAGTTAATAGATGAGGCGCTGGGGAGAGTCATAAAAGCCATTGAGAGTCGCGGCTGGAGTGACGATGTAGACGTGATTTTTACTACAGACCACGGCGAGTTGCAGGGAGACTTCGGTTTGATGTTCAAAGGCCCATACCATGTAGATTCTCTAATGAGACTGCCTTTAATTTGGGCGCCCGCGAAAAATGCCGGTATTGAACCTTCCGTGGTGGCTCAACCTGTCGGATTGATTGATCTTGCTCCAACGTTTTGTAAAATTGCAGATATAGATACACCTGATTGGATGCAAGGTAAATCTCTTCCGATTGGAAATAATGACGCCGAAGGACTAGATAGATCTCCGGTTCTCACCGAGTGGGACAGTGAACTATTTGGAGTAGGCGTTCACTTAAGAACCATAACAAGAGATAACTACGTGTTAACTAAGTATCTTAAAGGAACAGTTCACGATGGTTCAGAAGGCGAGCTTTACAATTTGGATGAGGATCCGCTACAAAGGATTAACCTCTGGGATGATGCTGGTTATAGTGCGATTAAAAATGAGTTGCTGACTAACTTAGTGGATCTTGAGCCGCCTTTGCACCTGCCACGAATCGACTTGGTAGGACCCGTCTAAGATAGCCAGTATGTGAGAGAACTGTTTGCAACGGCCAGGCAAGAGTGGGTATCTGGACACGAAACGGCAGCAATCCCAGACGAGGCGTCAACTAAATTAGGCGGCAGCCAGGTTCCGTTTTTCTTCACTACTGCATTTCCACCTTCATCCACCGCAACACAGTAATTAGCAGATGGACAAGAAAGCGAGCTAAATGCGCCTTCCACATCGATACTTGTAGGGCTAGACCAGCGGTTCCCAGAAAACTCCATTGCCTCACCGGCATTATCAGTTGCAATGCAGCTATCAATTTCCGGGCAGGATACCGAAGTCAAAATGCTGTCTGGAAACTGCTGTGCATCAATATTTTTATAAGTTTTCCATTTGGAATCATTTAGCAAATACGAGTTTCCTTCACCATCGACTAAGGCACAGAATCTAGATCCTTTTGCGCAGGATATTGAGTATATTGAGCTATTTGGATTACCTAACCTAATTGCAGTCGACCAATTGCCATTTGAATAAATGAAGACCTTGTTTCCCTGTCCACCTGTGACGCAATAACTCTGAGTAGGACAAGAGATTGCACTTAAGGCACGTGATCCAGGAACGTCGGGCAATGTGGTGTTGACAAGAATTGATGACCATTTGGAACCATCAAATTTGTAAACGTAGCCTTCTTCGCTTGAAACTTCACAGAATTTCCTACTCAAACACGTTGATGAGAGCAGGTTGTCATTGGTCAAAAAACCATTATTTATTAAATGCTGGCTCCATTTTCTCGCTTGGTAAATTGAGACATTCCCTGCTTTGCCAACGGCAATACAGAAATCCGCCGAACTACAAGAAACTGAGTCATAGGTATCGCCGCTTGTACCAAAAGCCTTAAGTGTATAACCCGCCACTGCCACCAAGTGAAATTCTGAGGAAGTCTTGTTAACTGGATTATTAGCGCAGTCACTTAATAAACCAGCAAGGAATATTAATACGACTATGCCTAAATTGTAAAAGGTCCTATGACCTGGCAACCCTAGCCCAACCTACAATGGGTGAAAACTGATTCGTAACTATAGAAACACTCTGACCCGAGGACGAAACCTGCGATATTGGTGATCCCAATTGGTCGAAGCAGTTTACTTGAAGTGGGTGTTGCAGTGTTGCCTGCACGTAGGGAACTGCACTTGGATCTAAGCCACCAACGGCATTAATTATCTCTTGTTGAATATTTAATGATTTGCCCGTTGAAGAGTAAGGAGAGGCATTTTGATTAATAAATGACCATGGCACTTGGCACTCTACTTGCCCGGCAGGCGGGAGTGTCTGGTAACTTGAAGTGAAATTGACCGTAAAGGTCACGCAACCTGTCGAGTTGTCGACTGACTTTGAAACCTCAACTCCTGGGCGCACATCGAATGCATAAGAAATCTGCAAGTTAGTGCCACTTCCACTTGGTGCACATACAGTAAAGGGCTCAGGGGCAATTGTACTTGGTGCAATTATCATAGGAACAGCAATTGGGGTCGTCGTCTTATTCGTGGCTACACCAATTACGGTATTGACTAGGTAAGTTGGAATTAGCGGCACATCACTTTTCGAAGTGAGAAGTGAAGGGTCATTTACTTGGCTGGAAAGTGCGGCATTGGAGTTATAAAGTTCGCTCGGAAGGTAAGGGTTGTAAAAAGCGTGGACTACCGAAGCATTTCCCGAAACGTGTCCAAAGGCCAAAAATGAAAGTTCGTGAAGCTCTGAGTGGAAATCCGGGTGTCCGCAATCTATTACCCAGTCTCCTTGGGCAGCAATTGAGTCTCCTTTTTGCGGCAAGAAACCTGGAACAATCGAGGATTCAGCAGCCGTTGCATAATCAGTCCATGCCATGGTGGATGGAACGCTTTGAGTCAGAGGATCACTTGTCAAATGAGGGAATTCACCCATCTGAATCTCAATGTGAACATCCCCTTTGGGTGTACCTGATCCTGTACCGACGTTTTGGCCAAGTTTCAGGTATGGGTTTGCAAGTGCCATATCCATTGAGAAGTCACCCCCAAAAGAGTGGTCAAATGGGAGATCTACATTTCCTCCGCCTTGGTTAACCACAGTTCCAGAGGCTTCCATTTGTTTTGGCATTCCATTTGAAAGGGGCTCAATTGGACCATAATGCTTAGTAATCTTGGCACTAGTCGGACCAGTGTATTGAATCTCGGCAATAAAACCATATTTATTGTTCCCGCAAGCCTTTAAAGCGTCAGCAGTTGGGATTGGCCCATTGAAAGAAACAGCGCTAGTCGTGTTGAATGCGACAACGGGCATGGCGTTGGAACCTGTGCTTGTCGAATTGTTAGTGGTTGACGAACAAGAAGCAGCGACTAATGCGGCCAGCCCTAAGGTCGATACTGCCAGCAGCCTTCTAATACTATTGCGACGCAATTTATACTCCCCTTTTTGAGTGCCCTAACCCCAATTCCACATTTCCGCGAGTTTGGGTGAAAGGACGATTGCTATTAATTTCTTACTTTTGGAGTCCATCTGACTCCCAGAACATGCTAATTGAGAAACTGCAAGTGGTCAAGCAACTACTTTGAGAGAACCAGTTGGCGTCTGGAATTGCTAATTCACAATGGGTGCAATTAGTTCTTCCCCATTGTTCGCTGGAGAATTAACCTTGGTAGAGACAACATAGGTACTCAAAATGGCCTCGGGAGGCGGACTAAAGATCTCGGCTAACGCATCAAAGGGAAGTTGGCCTTCTTTGAGCCAGATCTGCCAAAGGTTTGGCTCCAAAATAACAGGCATCCGATCATGAATAGATTTCATGAAATTATTAGCGGCAGTAGTAATAATAGTGAAAGTGGTCATCTCGGTATTGCTATTTTTATCTCGCCAAAAATCCCAAAGTCCTGCCAAGGCAAGCAAGTCCCCATTACTACGATTTATGTAGTGAGGTACTTTTAAAGATTTGGTTGGTTGCTTAACCTTCAACTCTTGACTTTTTTCACCAGCCTCCGGGAATTTTGACCACTCATAGAATCCGTCGGCTGGAACAATACATCTTTTAGATTTAATTAAATTTCTAAAGAATGGTTTTTCAGACAGAGTCTCAGATCGCGCATTTATGGGCCGATTTAAAGTTTTGACATCTTTTGCCCATGACGGGACCAAACCCCAATTGGCTATTTCGATTTTCGTCTTGTGTTCTGATTCAACAACAATTAGCGCATCTTGTCCAGGTGCCACATTCCACGAAGGAGAGATCTCAAAACTTGGAGTATCTGGAATATCAAATAATTTCATCAAATTCATTGTGGGCATTGACTGAGAAAATCTTCCGCACATTATTAATCTCTTCCTCTGGTAGCTAAAACAAGTTCGCAATACTATGCTACCTAGTAGTTATGATGCAAAGTTAACCTTAATAAGTAAAATTACCTGCCTGCCATCTAGCCTAAACAAACATTGCCGCTGGTATAATTGTTGTAGAAAGTAGTTAGAGGATGGTCGAAATGCTTAAGAAGTATGACAGGTCGGTTAGATGCAAGGAGGGTCACGTTTTTACAACAATTTGGGTGCCTCTTGCTTCACTTAAAGCAGTGAGACTTGGCTTCAAGCGTTACCAGCATTGTCCTGTCGGTCACCACTGGAGCATGATTGAACAAATTGATTCTTCTAATGCGACCACTGATGAATTAGCAAGGGCAAGTGAGGTCCATGACGTTGGAATTCCCTAGTCGAATTTTGCTGAGCTGTGGAGAACTGGTGGCAAATGTCTAATGGCATGCAATTTCTTTTCGTCTTTTACGCCTAAGTGAGTTTCTCCCAGATGTGGAAGTAGATAAATTTCAAGACCAAATATGAACGAATATTTAATTGAGGATGTCGGAAACTTATAGGATTCTGAGGCAGCAAAAATGATCTCTGCAGGTAGAAAAAAGGGATGCCAAGCTCAACTAACTTTCCAAGAATGGAGCTTTATCACTGATTTTTTAAAATTGGGCAATATATTTGCAGCAAATGCTTGAGGCTGAGAGTGAATATATAGTGAAAAACAAATTGGTTTTGCATTTATCCAAAATAGGGCTGATTTTGTGCATATTTTTAGCTGTAGTATTTATTCTCTCCAGCAGCTGGATATGGTTTCCAAATAAGAAAGTGGAAGTTGCCCTAAAGTCTCCCAAAAGCACTACCACCACTTCACCTCAATTGCCAGTACCGCCACAGCAAGCGAATGTGGCAGGTTCCAGATTTGTCATCCCTACCGAACTTGACAACGAAGATCTTATAATCGACCCGGCCCCACTAGAAACGACGCCCAAATTTAGCCTAAATGATCTCATATCGAAGTTTGGAGAGAATTTTCAGTCTCCTTCAAATCCGGTAATCGTAGGCTATGGTCTAGTGACAGTTGCAAACAGTGTTCCACTTCAAGGAGCTAAATCACAACTACCAACAACTTACGGAGAATCGAACTTGCCGAGATTTAAGTCCGAGCTGGCCTGGGTGGAACTTATGCAACGAAACGGTGCTATTAATTGTCCAGCCCTGAGGTCTATCCCAGGTCAGTCCCCCTCCACGGTTCCAGCTCAATGGCAGACCCCTGATTGGGTAGTCTTAATTGTGGATGCCAACAGCGGCACGAAATCTCTCTTATATACGAGCCCCAGTGATTTCTGTGAAACCTTTGTAGGTGCCCAAGTGACTACTCCCTACATAAGAGTATCCATTCAATGGAGGGTGGAGCAAGGTTCAGGCGTGCTGGAGGCAAACTATCCCTTCTGCTCAAGTCCCGATGGCTACTCCTTTAGCGGAAACTCGCGCAATCAAACAGGGAT
>JAJYDO010000026.1:25465-34815 GCA_021777355.1 Actinomycetes bacterium
AGCGTGACTGCAGTGGTGCCCGGAGACATGCCGGCACAAGGATGCCAAAGTTCTGCTTGGAGAGAAGTGGCAAGCGCGCCAGAGGGTTTCTCGGGAGTGCCATGGGCAAATATCACTCACTTGCCAGTTGGTCCAATATCCTGGAATTCAATTTAGATCTTAGAGTAAATGAATCAAGCAAGGCTCAACTGATCTTCTAGCTAGCAGAGCTCAAACAGCCTAGGAAGTTTGAGGCCAATGCATTTCCGGCAACTCAACTAATTGACATTGCGAAGATATGTCTAGATTGGCTTTAAATTAGATTTACTTTGCATAAGCGCAGGCAAGGACAGCAAATGCCTTGGGCTACGAACGTATATCTGGACTCTCAATACTGGGCCGTACTTTTGAGGGCATACGGCACTTAAGCTTCACCCTGTCTTCCACATTTAGGTGACCATTTTGAGTATGGAGAAGTCGGATTCTTGGCTTTGAATTCCTAAAGCTTCCAATACTCCTCTGAAGTCGTCTGAGTAACTCGGAGGTATCAGGTAGGCCTGGTTATGGCTCCCAATTATTGCACTTGTCGTCTTTCTTAAGATTTGAATTGTCTCTTCTAGCGTGATTCCGACAATTCGCATCTTTGTCTCGATTATCATGATTAGTGTCAAGCTAATCATGAGATAAGAACATGGGCTTCAATCCGGTCAGAGAGTTGATGAAATACCGGCCTTACCTTCAAATCAGTCTTGGGCAGACGAAATGATCGTTCAGCCTAGGTCAACATATTGTGCTGATTAATTCTCTTTGGAGAACTTCACTCGTAACTTCAGTGATCTTCGAGATCATGTCAAGGAAACGACTGAGATGGACGTGCGGATTGAGTTCCTTCAAAAACACCTCACCTTCACGGGCGAGGACTCGCCGACAGCAACGCTTATGCTCTTTGTGATCGGAGCCGTGCCCGAATTCGAGCGTGCTTTTATCTGGGAGCGCCAGCGTGAAGGCATTGAACCGACAAAGACCCATGGTGTTCACCGAGAAAGTCAGAAACGCCCCTTAGCGGCCAAGCTCCCAAGCTACGACGATGCAGAGAATCTGGGGAGAAAAAGGCCGCTCTTTCACGAGAACTCGGGATCTGCCGTGACTCCGTGTATCGGTACTTGCGAGCCGGTGAATTGCTAGTCAATTACTCTCTCGCCACAACGCGATAGCGGAGGTTCGTGATCACTCCGGCGGTGGAAGGTTCGTCAGGATCTAGAAGGATGTAGTCATCAATCGGGAAGTCAAAGAAGCGGATGCCGGACCCAAGGAGCAATGGGGCAAGGTGAACAACAATCTCGTCCACCAACCCGGCTAGTAGAACCTGGCGAGCAATGTCAGCTCCGATGATAAGGAGGTTCTTGTTACCAGCGGCGCTTCGGGCGACTTCGACGGCATTCTCGATGTCTCCTGAAAGGAACGTGTTCGGCGAATCGTCTTTCGGAGGCCGGTGGGTGAGGACGAACTGGGGGCCTGTCCAGGCGCCACCGTGGACTTCCTTGGTCTCTTTGGGTTGGTTGTCTTGATGGCCAACGTCATAACTGTTTCGGCCCACCAGGACTGCCCCAGTCGATGCAATAATCTCGTCAACTACAGGGTTGGGTCCGCCAAAACGGAATATCCAGTCCATCTGATTGTCGGAACCAGAAATGAACCCGTCGAGCGACATGGTCACTTCCCAGACGACTTTGTTCGTTTGTTCTTGGGCGCTCATGATTACTGAGGTTCCCCAAGATTAATAGTCACTTTGTTGCACGGCCTTCTTTGCATTTACAAATGATATTAATTACTTTATTGGAATTTCATTTCCGAAATGTGAATACCTAGAAAAAACCCAGCCCCATTCGATAGCTTCGCTAAGTATCCGATGGATCAATGCATAAATGTGTCTTACACTTTGTGCACTTAGTGGTCTTTCATGTTGCCCTCCCGATTTCTTTATTCTGGCGTTGAGCGCATCTAAGTCAGTCGTTTTTAAGGAGCTAATTTTACGTTTTCCGAGAATTGGCAAAATATGTTGTTCCAGCAGGCGTTTGTACCTTTTTTGTGGTAGAGGACAGTGAATTGCTAGCTGTCTCTTGACATCGTCCCACCAGTTGCGCCATATTTCGTTCTGTTCAATTATCTGCCCCTCCATAAACTTCAACGAGAAGTTGACGCAGGACAACTTCGGCATGTCTTTTTATACCGTTGATACGGCGAGTCAGATATTTTCGTCGATTTGTATCATTGTCAAAACCTACAAAGACTTTCGCTCTCCACGTGCCCTTCCTTCTAGTTTCCAAATTTCTTCGCACGGTGCTGGCCTAGCACTTCTGATTTTCGAATCTGGTTTCTAAACATTTCTGAGAAAACATGTAACCCTCTGAGCTACATTTTCCCGGCGCCCTGGCAGGACTCGAACCTTCGACGCACGGTTTAGGAATCAGATTTACTTCGTCTGCCTAGTACTACCCTGTATCATTTAGCCTGCTCAGTAAGGGTGCCAGTCCATCTAGTATCACCGAGTACCAACCTATTATGTGCATTTGATTCCCATTTGATTCCCAAAGATAACGTTTTCCAACCCCCGCCTTCAGGAAAGTTACCGGAAGAGAAATTAGTATTTAGGGCACTTGCAGTGAGAAGAAATTACGGAAACTCGTTACTCACGAGTTCAACCAGAGATAGTCTGATCCAATTGCCAAGTCAAACAATTTGAGCTTCTCCTTTCAGAACTTCTAGCTTCGCATTTCCGAATTTGCGAATTACTCACTTGCCAGTTTTAACACTTTGCTCCGGCGCCTAGGCGCCTTCGCCTCACTGTCGGGCATGGTGACGGAGGTTTCAATGTCTGCTGGCTAGATCAGTGGGAATACCTTGGCTCCAAGATACCTCAGAGCGATTTTCAGTCACTCTCTGAACTTCGATGGAGGGAAATTACTCGGCAAACTCAAACCAGCTGATTTAGCCCTTAAGGAGTGTGAAGCTGTGACGGCTATTTCCATTTTTTGGTGGGTAGCGCGTTCAAACTTTCTTTACGTGTTATAACTGCCGGGATTTAGACGGTTAAATCGTGAGGGAACTACATTTACATTCTGTATGAATTGGCTGAGAATATTCAAGATCTCTCTTCGTTTATAAGGAGTTCCAAAAATCGCCCATTTGGCTGACGATCTCGATCTGAAAAGAATCCCTTTAAATGGGAAACGCGAACCTATAGCTTGTACCTCTGCCAGGTCGTCGAAACGGAAAGTTCGTACAGGTACGATTAGCCGAAAGATCAAGAAACTTGGCCCAATCCATATTCCTTCCGTAAATATCCTGAGTCTGACGCCGGGCCAGCCCCAATTGAAAGGGAAGAAGTTTAAACCTAGTCCACCGACGAAACTTGGCAGATCACAAAGGGGGGTGCCAACATATTCTTGTCGTTTTCTTAACAATTGCTATTTCCTGCCTTTTCATTGACAATCTTGGTTGCAAAAGCAATTGCCTTATTCTGTTGGTCTTGCGATGGCCAGGATATTGAATCCATCATCCCTTTTAGTCCAAAACTTTCTGGTAGATTAAGCTTCAATTCTTGTACATATGTATATGTGTTCCAAAACGATATCGAAGCATCGGCGCCAGGAGCGTATGAAATATCCGCTCCGATCACTCGTTTCCCAGCGGATTCACTTCCCCAAAATACGTCTACGGCTCCGCCAGCATCTAGTGCTGCCCCTGTAACCGTCCACTGGTCAAATGGACCAGCTAGGTCATGAGGCTTAGATGCTGTAGAAACTTGAAACCCGATTGATAAATTTACTCCACCACCAAATCCAGATGGCCCTCCTGCAATTTGTTGAAAACCAGTTTCAGATAGTGAAAGTGAAGTTATTCGGCCACCCCATCCGGTCGAGCCAATAAACGCACACACGTTACCGGCTATTCCAACACCGGAAACCACTGAATCGATCTCTGCTCCGATACCCCCACATACTCCTACGGTATACTTCCCACTCGGATCACTCCCATTCACTGGATCACCTGTAGCATAGCCATAGGGGGTAAGAGTTGATGATTCCATTGGATCAACTGAGACAAACTGACCAGTTGAAGGGTCATAGTAACGATGGATTAGATAGATAAGACCACTTGGATCACTGTAACCTCCGCTATAGCCAAAGGTCGATACTGGTGTTCCGTAAGTAACATCTCCATATGAATCAAAGTTCTCACCATTGGTAACTACTCCAGCTGCATTGTAGCTTGCTCTAACTGATCCCAGGGAATCTGTTACTAAATACTCTGGTGTATTAGTTGTTAAATTGATTTCTTCTATAGGAGCTCCACTATTTCCATATATGTAGGCATTAGCACCATCCATAAGTAGCTTAGAGGACGAACTCCAAGTAAAGTGTGTTGTAGATGACCCAGTAGTTGTACTCATTCTCAGACCATCTCCATTATAGCTATATGTAGTTGATCCCGCTGGTGGTAAAGAACAATTTGCAGCAGAAAAAGATGCGACTAGATAACAGAGATTTCCTGCTTGGTCATATCCATAGGAAGTAGTTGCTGATCCATTTGTAGAACCTACTCTATTTCCATTTAAATCATAGCTATATGTTGTTGCACCTGCGGGAGGTGTTGAACAACTATTAGCAGAAGGTCCTGAAATCTGCCAGCAAAGCTGTTGACCAGTTGAGTAACTCTGTGTATAAGAGGTGCCTGCCTTTGTAAAAGTAGTCGAATCAGATGCTTGATCGTAGCTATAAGTATTAGATGGAGGTGGGGAGGAACTACTTTGACCGGTTACTCTTGAGAGTTGATCATAACCGTAGTTAATATTTGAGTTTCCATTAAAGCCAGTATCAGATTCTTGGGTTATCGCACCTACTTGATTTCTTGTATAAGCCATGGATAACGAACTAGCACCGCTCCACAAGATGTTAGAGAGTTGATCTCCGGGTTGGTAAGTGAGGTTCTCGTTTGCAGCGGGAGTGGTCCCTGACTTTAGAGTTAGAGAGGTGGTTGCTCCATCTGGGTTATAGGCATAAGTCCCAGTGTCAGGTGTAGCTAGCCAGTCAGTAACGCTATTTATTTGACTGTTATTATTATAGCTATAGTCCACGACAGTATTCGTCGGAGATGGAGCCAGTAAACAGCTTGGACTAGTTCCACCTATTGGATAGGAGATACACGTAGTATCCCCAACTTTGTCATAGGCATATGACACTTGTGCTCCTGCTCCATTGGTAGATGACAGAAGTTCCCCCGCGCCGTCATAGATATAGCTAGTAGTACCTGTAGCATCACTCATTGTGGCCCTTGTTCCATCAGCATTGTAGGTATAGCTGACGTTAGTGGTAACTCCGTCGTGATAGTTGATGTTAGTTAGTTCCCCTGCACTATTGTAAACATAACTTAAAGAGTCAACGTTGTTTGCATTTGCGCAAGTGTTGCCATTTGCGTTAGGCAGTGTCATGCAAGTCTTGCGTCCGGCAAGATCATAGCCGTAATAAGTTACTGGAGTGCCTGGAAGAGGTGATTCTTCTGAAGTTAGCTGACCTAACGAATTATAGATATCAGTTGTAGTCGCAGCGAGACTCGTTCCACTTGCAACTGTTGTTGTAAGTTTTCTTCCATCTGCATCATAGGTGTAAGAAGTCGTGGTACTGGATCCGCTCCCAGCACCAACCGTTTCTGAGATTAATTGTCCGATTGCGTTATAAACATAGGTTGTTACACTTTCGGGGTTAGATGAAGCGGAAAAATCATTATCAGTATCGCCTTGAGAAGAACAATCATCTGCTCCAGCAATTGCATCAGGATCGCTACAGCTGGCAACTAGTTTTCCTGTTAAATCATAAGTTGCGTAGCTAGACATTCCATTTGCTGAAGTAGATTGAATTGTGTTCCCGTTTTCATCTGTGAAAGTGGTAGATACCCCTGCAGGTACACTGACATAACTCCACGTACCAGATCCACTTAAATTAGAGAGCAACGCACCTTGATTGTTCACATTAGCACCTGATACCATACATTCCGAAGTGCTTGAAGATGGAACACAAGATACTGCAGAAAGACTGGTAAGCCCTGTTGGTAATTTTGCGGTTCCCCAAGTTGCAGTACTTCCATGTGATGCATCAAAAGTTGCAACTAAAACTGCTGTTGCACCATTTGTTCCCACAGCGCCACATAGATCGGTGCTTAAACATGCACTACCTATCAGTGTTGACACGCCTGATGGCACCGATTCAGTTGACCAGCTAGCTGCACCGTTTATCCAATCAGCAATAGCGGGACCAGTTGTGCTTGCTCCTGTTGAATAACAAGTATTACTAGAAGGACATGCTATTGATGAAAGACTTATAACTCCAGATGGTAGATTAGTTCCCGTTATCTGGCTAGCTGACCAGGATGTTGAATAAGAAAAATTAACAATAGCTGGTGTATTATTAGTAGTAGTTGTTCCTGTTGCTGTACATGTTGTTGTCGAGCCACAGGAAATAGAAGATAGGTTAGTAACCGTTGATGGAAGAGTTATAGAAGACCATGTACTTCCAGAAAGGTAGTAAGCAACGGCAGTATTACTTGATGAGCTTCCGACTGCCAAGCAAAGCGTAGTGGAGCTACAAGACACACTTGACAGTGACGTGCTACCAGCTAAAGTCTGTTGAACCGACCAAGTTGCCTGTGTACCCTGATTCGCATTAGCTGATACTAGTACAACACCTCCACTTGTCCCATCGCTCCCTACTGCATAACAGGTGGAGATGGAAAAACATGAAATAGAAGACAAACTCGTTACACCTGTTGACGGGACACTTTCTTGAACCCATGGACCTGAAAACCCAGTTGAACCTAAAATTATAGGTGTGCCTTGGGAAGAATTCGATACCCCGTAACAGTTTGTAGTGGAACCTGCAACAGGACAAGACAGAGCTGCCAGATTACTCATTCCAGATAATGCAGGTGGTGGATTAGTTGCCCACCAAGGCTGCCATCCAGGACATGTATAGCCAGCGGCATTAGATATTGCTGAAACACTGCACCACTGCTGGCCAGCTGGATTATAGAAGCTTGTTGAAGTATTTCCCAATGCATCGGTTGTAGAGACTTGACGATCGTCCAAGTCATAGGCAACAGTTGTTGAATTCCCATTGGCATCTGTAGTTTTAATGCGGTTTCCATCTGGATCATAAACATTGGTTGTAGTTGCTCCATTTGGAGCTGAAAGTGTTGGAGGAGTCGTGGAAGTGAGCACAAGTCCACCTAAGTCATAGGTGCTGGAAGATTCATAGGCATATGGACTACTGTTTTGAAGGGTGCCTTCTCCACTTACCGAAATAAGTACCTCACCTCGGTCATCATAAGATTTAACAGTTCGGTCTCCTTGTGGAGAGGCTTGAGTTGGAGGCGACGTTGTCACCGTAGCGTCACCCAAAGAGTCATATCCAAATGTAGTGGTATTTCCATCAGAATCAGTTGAAGAAGACATTAGACCGGGATGTGGGAAAGCAACAAGACGAACTATTTGGTTGTTAGCATCTGCGATATAAATATTGTCTGAAGGATCAATTGCTAAAGTAGTAGCAAAGCTTGAAAGCTCAGCCTCATTTGCGGGACCTCCGTCACCAGAGTATCCAGCAGTTCCATTGCCCGCAACCGTGGTAATAATATTTGTTGTCTTAGATATCTCTCGTAGTCTATGGTTAACAATATCTATAAAGTAGAGATTACCTAGACTGTCCATTTCTATCCCAGCTGGCGCGTTGAGTTCAGCATTTATTGCGGGACCTCCGTCACCAGAGTATCCAGCAGTGCCAGTCCCTGCAATTGTGTAGACATTACCAGCCGTAACACTTACTCCAAATAGTGTGCCCGTAGTTGCTGCGATAACTCTTACTCTAGAGTTGCCAGCATCAGACACAAAGATGTTTCCACTAGTGTCTAATACCATGCAGCACGGATTACTAAATTCAGCAGAGGTTGCGGGACCTCCGTCACCAGAGTATCCAGCAGTTCCATTGCCAGCAATTGTAGATATGGTTCCAGAAGTAGTAACTTCTCTTATGACATTGTTTCCACCATCGCCAATATATAGATTTCCCGAACTATCTAGTGCAATATCTCTAGGTGCGTCTAGTTCAGCAATTATTGCCGAACCTCCGTCACCAGAGTAACCCTGTGTTCCAGTTCCAGCAATTGTATAGATATCTCCTGCTGCCATAGAGATACCAAATTGATTATGACTTGTTAAGGCAACTTCTCTTATCCTGTTGTCTTTCATATCAGCAAATATTATGTCACCACTTGGATCAATGAGATCTCCAAGAGGATTATTTAGCTCTGCGGAGGTTGCAGGACCTCCGTCACCACAGACAGATGTAGGCGTTGGACAAGGAGTTCCATTTCCAGCAACAGTAAGAATATTAGAAGTTAATGCATTTACTTCACGAATACGATTATTAGAACTGTCTGATATAAATAGGTTTCCAGCGATATCAGTTGCTACTCCTCCAGGCCCATTTAACTTAGAAGATTTAGCATTACCATTGTCTCCTGCATATCCAGACTGCCCTGGTGTGCCAGCAACAGTAGCAATCATTGCAGTGAAATTTGAGACTTCTCGAATGCGACTGTTGTACATATCGTCAATCACAAAAGACCCCTGGTTGCCAAGTACTACATCTCTTGGCCCATTAAGCTCAGCTGAGGTTGCAAGACCGTTATCACCTGAACTTCCAGAAGTTCCATTACCAGCAACTGTATAGATGTCACCGGTTGATCCCATGACTTCACGTACACGGTTATTAGACCAGTCAGCAATGTAGAGGTTTCCTTGATTATTAACAGCTACTCCTGTTGGCCCATTAAGCTCAGCAGAGGTTGCAGGACCGTTATCACCTGAACTTCCAGAAGTTCCATTACCAGCAACGGTTGTAATTGTGCCTGTTGTAGAAACAGAACGAATACGATTATTTGAATAATCTGCAATGAAAATATTGCCAGGTCCATCTAGTGCAATGTTTGCTGGTCCATGTAGCTCAGCTGAAATTGCAGGACCTCCGTCACCTATAAACCCAGCAGTACCGTTACCTGCAACCAGGTATATATCATTGGCGGTTGACATAGATACGCCATAGTTAGTTCCTATGCCCGAAGATGAAACTACCTCTCTAATGACTTGATCACTAGTATCGGAGATTATTAGGTTCCCAAATGTATCAACTGATATTCCTTCTGGTCCATTTAGCTGAGCACGGTACTTGCAAGGCATTTTGGGACAAGGCCTTTGAAATTTAAGATACCAGTATTTCATTAATTTTGTCAAGTTCATTGGACAAAGTTTTGCCTTTCAT
>JAJYDO010000095.1 GCA_021777355.1 Actinomycetes bacterium
CATCGTGGACCAATAAGTTTGAACCAAGTGGTTCGCTGCCCTTATCCGCTATCACGAGCGACCCGGAACCTGTCATATAGACGCCTTTATTTTCCCCAAAAGTGATCTCTTGACCGTGAACTAATGGAATCAAGTTTTCCGCTCTTGCATCCTTGGCAAGTATTTGGCTAAATGCACCATCATTGAAGACGTTACAGTTCTGATAAATCTCCACGAAAGAAGCTCCGTTGTGATCGTGAGCTCGCTTAAATGTCTCCATCATGTGCTTTCGATCCATGTCGTGCGTTCTGGCTACAAATGAGGCCTCTGCGCCTAAAGCTAGGCTAACCGGATTAAACGGGGATACTACTGAACCAAACGGAGTGGATTTCGTAACCTTGCCAAGTTCAGATGTCGGCGAGTATTGACCCTTCGTCAATCCATAAATCTGGTTATTGAAAAGTAAAATCGTAATATTTATGTTTCTTCTTAAGCTATGAATAAGGTGGTTTCCGCCAATGGAAAGTGCATCGCCGTCACCAGTAATTACCCAGACATCCAAATCTGGACGGGTGGCGCTAAGCCCTGTTGCAAATGCCGGAGCACGCCCGTGGATAGAGTGCACACCATAGGTATTCATGTAATAAGGAAATCTTGAAGAACAGCCGATTCCAGAGACAAACACTGTGTTCTCTCGCCTGACATTTAGTTCAGGCAGAAGCATTTGAACTGCAGTTAATATTGAGTAGTCTCCGCATCCCGGACACCATCTAACTTCTTGATCGCTTGTCCAATCTTTTTTAGTTGTTAAAGGAACCGATCCGTTTGCTCCACTCGACGAGCTTTGATCTACCTTTGTCATTAGCTCTCCTCTTTTATGCATGAAAGTATTGCTTGTTCTATTTCGGCAGCCTTAAATGGAATTCCCTCCACTTTGGCCAGCGATTTGGCATCCACCAAGAACTTAGCCCGAAGCACACTTGATAACTGTCCGGTATTCATCTCGGGAACCAATACCTTCTGATACTTGCTTATGATCTCACCCAAATTTAAAGGAAGCGGGTTCATGTGAGTTAAGTGGCAGTGCGCAACTGATTTTCCACCGGCTCTCACTCGTCTGACTCCTGCGGCGATAGCACCGTAAGTCGAGCCCCATCCAATTACCAGAGTTTTTGCGTTGCCGTCTTGATCATCAACTTCTTGGAGCGGAATTGACTTGGCTATTGCATCTATTTTTTTAGCTCTAAGCTCGACCATCAAACCGTGATTCTTAGCATCGTATGAAACTGCTCCCGAACCATCAGCTTTTTCAAGCCCGCCAATTCTGTGCTCCATACCTGGAGAGCCTGGAATGGCCCACTGTCGAGCCAAAGTTTCTGCGTTTCTCTTGTAAGGCCAATAGTTCTTTGTTCCATCTGGATTCTCATGGTTGGGCTCAGTAGCAAAGTCCACTTCAATTGGCTTAAAATTATCAATGTTTGGAAGCTTCCATGGTTCAGAGCTATTAGCCAAATAACCATCGGTCAACAAGATAACAGGGCTCCTGTAGGTAATAGCAATTCTCACTGCTTCAATTGTCGCTTCAAAACAGTGGCCGGGAGTCATAGCCGCAATGATCGGAACCGGTGACTCGCCATGGCGACCGTGAAGTGCCGTCAACAAATCACTTTGTTCGGCCTTAGTAGGAAGACCAGTTGAGGGTCCTGCCCTTTGGACGTCAATTATCAAAAGCGGAAGTTCCAGGCTCACGGCGAGCCCAATTGTCTCCGACTTTAAATCCATTCCAGGTCCGCTCGTAGTGGTGACGCCTAGAGATCCTCCGTATGCTGCTCCCAGGGCAGCTCCGATTCCTGCAATCTCGTCTTCTGCCTGAAAAGTTTTGACTCCATGATGCCTTAGCTTGGAGAGTTCGTGGAGGATATCTGAGGCAGGAGTGATGGGATACGAACCTAGAAACACTTGAAGCCCACTCAAGTAACCTGCAGCCACAACTCCCCATGCTGTTGCTTGATTACCAGTAATGTTTGTGTACTCACCTGGTTCTAAGTGAGCCGGTTTAATCACAAAAGAGTTGGAAAATATCTCTGCGGTTTCCCCGAATGCATGGCCTGCTTTAAATGCTTTGACATTGGAGGCAATGACAGTATCTTTCCCCTTGTAACGATTTGCGATCCATTCAATCGTGTCAGCTTCAGGTCGAGAATACATCCAAGAAACAAGCCCAAGTGCAAAGAAGTTTTTCGATCTCTCAGCGTCCCTTGGTTTGGCGCCGGTATCTTTTGCAGCTTCTATTGTCATGGAAGTCATGGGTACTTCATATACGATGTAGCCCTCCAGCGATCCATCCACAAGCGGATTGGTTGCATATCCAGCTTTAGCCAACGCCCTTTCGTCAAAGGCATCTGAATTTACAATCAACACACCGCCTGATTCAACATCGCCAATATTTGCTTTTAAGGCAGCAGGATTCATAGCAACCAGTACATTTGGACTATCCCCAGGGGTCAAAATATCGTGATCTGCTATGTGTACTTGAAATGCGCTTACTCCGGCAAGAGTTCCCGCCGGTGCCCGGATTTCGGCTGGGTAATTTGGAAAAGTGGCTAAATCATTTCCAAATATTGCACTGCTCTCAGTGAAGCGGTCACCCGTAAGCTGCATTCCATCTCCGGAATCTCCGGCAAAACGAAGAACTACTCGATCAATGCTCTGCGACTCAACTGTATGAGGTTGGGCACTCATCTCATGCAACCGTAATTGATTTATCTAAGAACACATCTTGTATTGTATGAAGCAACTCGACTCCTTCTTTCATCGGGCGCTGAAATGCCTTTCTCCCCACTATCAAGCCCATTCCACCTGCCCTCTTATTAATCACTGCAGTTCTGACCGCCTGTGCCAAGTCGTTTGCCCCCTTTGACTCGCCACCAGAATTAATTAGGCCGACTCGGCCCATATAACAGTTGACTACTTGCCATCTTGTCATATCTATGGGGTTGGTTGTGGTCAGCTTCGCATATACGAGAGGGTCAGTTTTTCCAAACTTCAAAACCTCAAATCCACCGTTTGACTCAGGCTGCTTCTGCTTAATGATGTCTGCTTCAATTGTCACGCCCAAGTGATTAGCTTGGCCTGTAAGATCAGCTGAAACGGCGTAGTCAATTCCATCCTGCTTGAATGCCGAGTTCCTGAGGTAACACCAAAGTACTGTAAACATTCCGAGCCTGTGAGCCTCCTTGAAGGCCTCCGAGACTTCCCGGATCTGTCGAGTCGACTCGTCAGATCCAAAGTAAATAGTGGCTCCCACTCCTACTGCTCCCAGGTCACAGGCTTGTGACACGTGGGCAAATGGCACCTGGTCAAAGCGGTTGGGGTAAGTTAAAAGTTCATTGTGGTTCAGCTTGACTATAAATGGGATCTTATGGGCATATTTTCGAGCCAGAATTCCTAGGCCCCCCAATGTAGTCGCAATGGCACTGGAACCTCCTGCGAGGGCCAGTTCGCATAGATTTTTCGGGTCGAAATACTCCGGAGCCTTGGCAAAACTTGCCGCAGCGGAGTGCTCAATACCTTGGTCGACTGGCAGAATCGAAAGATAGCCGGTGCCTCCTAGCCTCCCGTGATTAAAAAGCGTACCCAGATTTCTTAAAACCGGAACCGACCTGTCGCTTTGCACCAAAACGTCGTCAATATAATCAGGCCCGGGCTTAATTAACATTGAAGCCGGAATTGTCTCGCATTGGTGATTTAAGAGGTCGTCCGCCTCATTTCCTAAAAGATCAATAATTGTCACGGTTAGAGGTTAGTCAGACTTCAGGGCAATTGCCAACATCTTTATGATTTACCCTAATAAATCGCTACAATCTAACAATTTCAGAAAATATCGGGCACTTAAAAACATCCAAATTGCCAGGAAAATAGCGGTTTGGGCTAAATCAAACCAAAGGTAATCCGGACTTTTCTTCGTCTCCGTTAAGCGCCCAAATAAACTCATGAAGTCTTCCGTACTGCCGCTTGTCAAAATAAAGGACGATTCGTTCCAAATCCAAGGAATCGTTGTCTAATATCTCCGCCCTTAGTGGATTGCTCTGCTTGATTCCGTCCTTTAGTACCATGTCGCGGAACCGCCTCGAAAGAGCCTGTAAAACTTGAGGTTCTGGCACTTTTCTTACTCTTATAACCAGTCTTTCGCCAACCCACCTACAGGATTGGTAGTTGGAATAAAACTCCGTGATCACCTTGAGGGCCATTTCGGGCTCGTCAACCAGATGGACCAGGGAAAGGTCTTCATTTGAAATATATCCTCTGTCGCTTAGAGCTTCTTTGACGAAATCCAGCCAATTGGTCCAATAGTCGTCACCTTTGACATCCAGAAGAATTACAGGGGCCGGTTCTGCCTTGCCGGTTTGAATTAAAGTGAGAAGCTCCAAACACTCATCCTGAGTGCCGAATCCGCCGGGAAGAACCACATAAGCATCCGATTCTTTAATAAGCATCAACTTTCTGGTAAAGAAATACCGCATTTCCACCAACTTTGGATCTGAAGCTAAAAAAGCGTTGGGTTGTTGCTCGTGAGGGAGACGGATATTTACCCCAAGCGCGTTTTCTGCGCCGGCCCCTTCAATTCCTGCCGCCATTATCCCAGGTCCGGCTCCGGTAACCACCATCCAGCCCTCATCGGAAACCGCTTTTGCTACCCGTTTTGCCTGTATGTAGAGTGGTTCGTGAGGCTGAGTGCGAGCCGATCCAAAGATTGTGAGCTTTCTTCGATCTCGATATGGCCTAAACGTCCTGAAAGCTTGAGTCATCTCTGACACCACAGTATCTATCATTTTTAAATCCAGCTCATCGGGATTTTCCGCACCAAATTGGGACACGGTCTGCAATATTGAAGAGAAAATCTCTAGCTTTGAACGATGTTTGTCGCCTCTAGAAGGCGGGAGCGGAGCTGGTAAAGGAGCCATTTGGTGAGCATAGTTCTTCAAATGGCACCTTGGAGGGACTAAATCAATCTAGGCTGGATGTCGGTTATGGGGTCAAAAGAGAGATCAATAGATATCGCAACTCAAAAATCCAATTTGAGAGCATTAATTATGGCCATGAGGCCAAAACAGTGGATTAAAAACTTACTTGTATTCACCGCACCGGCCGCTGCCGGAGTTTTGAGCCATGTTGCACCAATGGAAAAAGCTATCTTTGCCACGGTTGCGTTTTGCCTGATATCCAGTGCCACATATCTGGTCAACGATGTCCTAGACATCCATGAAGACAGGCTTCACCCTAAGAAAAAAGAAAGGCCGATCGCCAAAGGAAACCTCACGCCTACTATCGCCATAGTTGCCGCCTGCATTCTTTTCGTCGCAGGCGGGGCTCTTGCTAGTGTAGTAGCCGGTCTAAAACTTGAGATCGTCGTGGAACTGTATGTTTTGATTTCTATTACATATTCGCTTTGGTTAAAGCACTCGCCAGTAATTGAAATGGCGTCACTATCTTCAGGATTTGTATTACGAGCCATTGCTGGAGGAGTTGCAACCAATGTGCCACTCTCTATTTGGTTCATTGTTGTGACATCATTTGGAGCACTTTTGGTAGTAGCAGGGAAAAGGAGTGCCGAGCACCATGAGTTGGGAGATCAGGCATCTGCACACCGAAAGGTCTTAGATTCATACCCCATTTCATTTTTAAGGTCCGCCAGACTGCTTGCAGCCTCTGTCACTGTAACTGCTTACTGCCTTTGGGCCTTTGAAAGGGGCGGCACAAACGCCCTTGTTAAAGGCGCTCATGATCAACTATGGTTTCAGCTTTCAATTGTGCCATTTGTATTGGCAATACTCTTGATCGAACTTGCCTTGGAAACGGGCAAAGGCGGGGCGCCTGAGGATCTAGCATTTGAAGATAGGACTTTACAGATTTTAGGGATTATATGGATTTTACTTTTTGCATTGGGTGTATATGGTTGGCCGCTTTGAACTAGTTTCAGGATGGGGCCGCACTAGCCCGAGTTATTGCGATATACGACGTCCTGCTACAGATCAAGAAGTTGTAGAAATCATCGAGACAGCTAAAAAAACCGACAAGCAAATTATTCCTCGCGGACTCGGAAGATCATATGGGGATGCAGCCCAACTTGGAGGAAATATTGTCATAGATGCAAGAAGTCTTGATCACATTTACGGCTGTGATTTAGAATCGGGAGTCATATCAGTTGGGGCAGGAATTTCACTTGACGCTCTCATGCGGATTTTTGTTCCAATGGGATGGTTTGTTCCTGTCACCCCTGGTACAAGATTTGTTACGGTGGGTGGCGCCATTGCAGCTGACGTACACGGAAAGAATCATCACGTGGACGGATCTTTTGGGAACCACGTAATATCGCTGACCCTAATTGGCTCAAGTGGAGTAATGGAACTTGACCCATCCAGCGAGGATTTCTGGGCCACTGTTGGTGGCATGGGCCTAACTGGAACAATTGTCAGAGCTACTATCCAAATGTCAAAAATTGAGACCAGTCTAATCAAAGTTGATACCGAGCGAGCTTCCGACATTGACGACCTAATTAGCATCATGGAAGCCACCGATGATAATTACAAATACTCTGTAGCCTGGATCGATCTTATTTCAAGTGGGAAAAATCTGGGTAGATCAGTTTTAACCAGGGGCGATCATGCCCTACTTGAAGATCTTCCGATCCAAAAGAGAAAAAGAGCCAGGTATTTTGACCCGAAAGTTGGCCCTAAAGCACCCCTTAGCCCCCCATTTTCACCATTGACTCCACTGACCGTGAAAACCTTTAATACTCTTTGGTATTACAAATCACCTAGCCGCAAACTCGGTGAATTACAGGAAATTACGAAATTCTTCCACCCATTGGACGGAGTTGGTGACTGGAATAAATTGTACGGCCCCAAAGGCTTTTGCCAGTATCAGTTCGTAGTGCCCTTTGGCCAAGAAGATGCTCTAAAAGAGATAATCGACGTAACAAGTCGTTCTAAAATGACATCGTTTTTAGCAGTACTTAAAAGATTTGGCGAAGGAAATGCAAGTCATTTGTCATTTCCCTCTCCGGGGTGGACCCTTGCCTTGGACGTCGCACTTGGATCACTTGGTCCAGCTAAATATTTTGATTACCTTGACAATGTAGTTCTCAAAGCTGGAGGGAAAATTTACCTGGCTAAAGATTCGAGAGTGAGACCGGATCTATTTAGTGCTATGTATCCAAATTTGCCAAAATGGCAAGTTATCAGAGACCGGCTAGATCCTGATAATCTTTTTTCTTCTGATCTTGCAAAAAGACTATCCATATTGGAGACCAAATGAATGATTCAACTTCCATGCCACAAAACGTAGTAGTTCTAGGCGGCACTTCTGAAATTGCAACTCATGCCTTAAGGCTTCTTTCCGGGATCG
>JAJYDO010000096.1 GCA_021777355.1 Actinomycetes bacterium
TCAAGGGAGGGGCTTTTATGTCATCCACCCCTATATATAGTAGCAGGAGGAGCTAAATGACTAGCCCGTAATAACAATTTCGAAAAGAAAGCCAAACTAAAGACATTCATTCTTCGCTCAAGTCGGCAAAATCATGTTTTACTGCTTTATGCCAACCCATTCCTTTAATGGGATTTTCCACCTGGCTTTCATGCTTTTTAAAGCACTCTCGTGCGTGTCGTCGCCATTTGCAACCATTTCTTTTAAGTAAGCATCCTAGGCTTTTATTATCTCGTCGGCAGTATCACCCTGGTGCTTGAAATCACATGGTCCACCTAATTGCTGGCAGGTCATTGTCTTTATCTACTTCATTTCCTCTCATCTTCTGGAGGGGATTCACATTCGAAACATTTTATATATTCCTGCTGCAATTGGGCATTTTAATCTCTGGCATAGACGCTATTAAAGCTAGGTTTCGCCGCTTCTAAATTCTCACAAGGTGTACCCAAATATCAATATGACTTAGGAAGTCCTAAAGAGTGTTGGCCTACAAAGTTCAAAATCATCTCTTTGCTCACGGGTGCTGTTCTAAAGAGCCTGACAGCTCCCCACATGTCGGCTAAGCCGTACTCGCTCGACATTCCATTTCCGCCATGAGTTTGGATAGATTGATCAAGGGCCGCTATTGCAGCTTCAGCGGCAGAGTACTTGGCCATATTGGCGCTTTCCGATGCGTCATGCCCGTTGTCAAAAAGCCAAGCTGCCTTTTTTGCCATTAGTGATGCTAGCTCTAAATTGATCTTGGCAATAGCCAATGGGTGTGCGAGTCCTTGGTGGGTGCCAATTGGCCTTCCCCATACTTTGCGCTCTCTTGCGTAATCTGATGCTTTGTCTAACGCGTAACGCCCAGAGCCACAAGCCATAAAAGCAGCCAAAATTCGTTCAGGATTAAGCCCTACAAATACCTGAGCCAGTCCGTTTCCCGGCGTTCCTAAAAGGCGATCGGCTGGGACTTCAACATTGTCAAAAAACAAAGTGAACTGCTTTTCAGGCGCAGTGATTTCAACCGGCAGCGGCTGCTTGTCCAGGCCCTTGGCATCAGTGTCAACTATGAAGAGAGAAAGCTGGCCTCTTCCGGTGTTTTCATCGACTCCTGTTTTGGTCACCACCAAAATTGCTTCTGCTTCGTCAACTCCCGAGATGTAATACTTAGATCCATTGATGCGGTAAACGTCGCCGTCTTTGGTGGCAGTGGTATTTAACTTGTGCGAGTTGGACCCGGCATCTGGTTCAGTTATGGCAAAAGACATAATCATTTCACCTGATGCCAATCTCGGCAACCACTTGGACCTTTGATCAGTAGTTCCAAACTTGGAAATTATTGTTCCACAGATTGCAGGGGATACCACGAGCATAAGCATGGGCGCACCTGCGGCAGCTGTCTCTTCGGCCACAATTCCAAGCTCCGCAATTCCCATTCCGCCGCCTCCGTATTCGGCCGGAATGTTAACGCCGCAAAAGCCATTATCCCCCAAGTCCTTCCACATTTCAGTGGCTTTCTGGCCCGACCGTGCTTTTTCGACAAAGTAGCTGTGCCCATACTTCTTTGAAATAGTTGCCACTGCCTCACGTAGCATTTGTTGCTCGTCAGTTTCTAGAAAGTCCATCTGTATGCTCCTTAAATTTAAAAATTTATCTAATTAGGCTAATCGGAATGTCGACTAATCGACCGCGTAGGTATTCGCCTAAACCTTTTGCTTGAGGATCCGGTCTGACAGAAGAAGCGACTCCTTCACCTAAAAGACCCACTATTACAAAGTTTAGCGCCAAAATGTTCCGAAGTTCGACTCGGGTTATTTTAAGTCCCGTCCTGGCATCTCCGGTTTCCACTAAAAGCTCCCTTAATTTATCAATAGTAAGGAAACTCTCCAGCCAAAGATAGGAGTCGTCGTTTTTTGCCCAAAATCCCACGTTGGCATTCCCGCCCTTGTCGCCGCTTCTTGCTCCAATAATTAGGCCCAAGGGTTCTTTTCTGGTTGGTCCAAAATCAGGGTATGTGTTGCTTGGATTTGTCTCAGTGGGTATATATGGCAAGTCTGAAGAAATATGGGGGAGAGGAAAAGATTTATCCTCGCCCATATGGACAACAGGTATCACTAAGTCCTTCGGAATAAGAGCTGGCCAGTAAATCCCGTAAGGCACGCCTGGAGAAGGCGGAGCGGGGAGGTGGAATCCTGGATAAGAAGATAGTGCCATCTGTGTAGCGGCATCTGAAAATGCTCTTCCCACCTTATTTGGATCTTTGTCTTTAACCGTGACTCTCAATTCTGAAGTTGCCTCTTCATTTGTTTTTGCATCAGGGCCGACACGATTAATTAATCTCACGTCAACAGAGTCAAACTTGTCTTTCCCTCCTAAGGCTCCAAAGAAAGTGGATTCAGCCAGCTTCGCTTTCTCATTTACGTCGAGTCCGGTTAGGAGAAAAGTAACTGAGTTTTTGTAACCTCCCAGCAAATTGATACAAACCTTTATATTCTCAGTTGGCGCAAGACCCTTTACTTGGCTGACTCTTACTCGATCTTTTCCTTCTTCATTTAACTTAATCGTGTCAAATCTTGCAATGGCGTCTGGATTTAAATAGTCCGCGCTTCCAATCTCATAGAGAAGCTGTGCAGTAACGGTGCCTTTGGTTACAGCACCCCCAGATCCTTCATGTTTAGTTATGACACTGGATCCGTCTTGATAAATCTCTGCTATGGGAAATCCCGGATGTTCAAGTCCCGGAATTTCTTTGAAGAATGCATAATTTCCTCCGCAGGCCTGAGCTCCGCATTCAATAATGTGGCCGGCTACGATGGCCCCGGCCAATTCGTCATAAGAGTCACTCTTCCACCCAAATTTATGAATGGCAGGGCCAATCACTAGAGCCGCATCTGTCACCCGGCCTGTCACGACAATATCTGCTCCCTCGTCGAGAGCAGCAGCGATTGGAAAAGCTCCCAAATAAGCATTTGCCGTTATGGCTGAGGTCCCCGCGTCTTTTAGCGGGACGCCTGTGTCAAGGTGTGCCAGGTCGTATCCGGATTCCATTAGATCTGGAAGTGTCTTTAGAATATCGTCACCTTCAATATGGGAAATATTTAAAGAAACTCCAAGTTTATCTGCGAGGCTTCCAATTTCTTTTGCTAATCCGGCAGGATTCAGTCCGCCGGCATTTGAAACAACTCGAATTCCCTTTTCCTTGATAGATAGGAGGACATCTTCCATTTGCATAAGAAATGTTCTTGCGTATCCACCACCATTTTTTTGAGCTGATTTCCATAAAATAAGCATTGTCAGCTCGGCCAAGTAATCTCCTGTTAAGAAATCTATTTGACCCCCCTCAACCATTTCGCGGGCAGCTTCAATACGGTCTCCAAAAAATCCCGAGCAGTTGGCAACTCTTATCATGTCATCGTTCAAAGACACTATGTCTCCTCTCCGTCAATTTCCATAAGGACAACCAAAACCTGCCCAGATGAGACTTGACTTCCTTCAGCAATGTCAACCTCAACTACTTTGCCCCTCGCAGGAGCTGTAATTGTGTGCTCCATCTTCATGGCTTCCATAGTCAAAAGAATTTCACCTGCTTCCACGATTTGATTCAGCTCGACCATAATCTTAGAAACGGTTCCAGGCATTGGTGCGATCATCGAACCGGGGGCAACTACAGATCCGGGTTCTACGAAGCGCTCTTTTATTTCAAAGGTAATAGTTCCATGAACCGATTGGACGTGGACTTTGGAAGCTTTGTGCAAAACAGTGAAACGGGACCTAACTCCACCGACTGCGAGATCTAAAAAGCTCTCATTCCCTGAAATTACATTCACATCTTCGATGGCATTTCCTCTTGCAGTGACTTTTTCAATTCCTCCGTCTCTTGACATTAGGTATGTAATCTCAAGAGGGTCTTGGCTCCCTGGAGTCAAAAACTCATAGTGTTGGGGGGCAGAAACTAAATTTCTCCAGCCTGAAGGCAATTCACGAAGCACTTTTGCCCGGCTCCGTTGTTCATACTGCAAACAAATTGCTGCAGCAACGGCGTAATTTTCGACATACCTGTGCGCATCGTTTCCACTTTGGCTTAGATCTTGGGGCAGATGTCTTTGCAAATATCCTGTATCTGTTTTTCCTTCCAAGAACTCTTGTTCGTTAAGAATGCCGACCAGCAAGTCTCGATTTGTTGTAACTCCGGCGATTGAGAACTCACGCAGGGCTCTGGCAAGTTTTTTTGCCGATTCAGCCCTAGTGTTTGCATAACTTATTACTTTTGCCAACATCGAGTCATAAGAGACGGGTACAGTGTCACCCGATTGATAACCGGTGTCCAGCCTCACATTGTTAGTATTTAGTTCAAAAAGGTCAAGATCACCTGCAGATGGCATCCATTCATTAAGTGAGTCTTCGGCATAAAGACGAACCTCTATTGCATGTCCCTGGGGCTCGCTTGGGATCTGATCCAAGGGAAGCTTGCCGCCCTGGGCAATTTCGATTTGCAGCCTCACCAAATCAAGTCCTGTTACAAATTCTGTTACAGGATGTTCAACTTGAAGCCGAGTGTTCATCTCCAAAAAGAAAAACTCATTGGAGCCAGAGAGCAAAAACTCAACTGTTCCAGCTCCTAAATAATTGACACTTTTAGCGGCATTAACTGCTACTTCGCCAATTTGATGCCTTAGCTCGGGAGTAATTGCACTTGATGGAGCTTCTTCGACTATCTTTTGGTGTCGTCTTTGGATAGAACACTCTCTTTCAAAGAGCGAAACAATATTTCCGTGGCTGTCTCCAAATACCTGGACCTCAATGTGTCTTGGATTTTCCAAATAGCGTTCGGCAAAAACTGTGGCATCTCCAAATGCACTAAGTGCTTCTCGCTTGGCAGCATCGACCTGGTCTTGAAGCTGGGAAGAGTTTTCCACGATTCGCATGCCTCTTCCACCCCCTCCAGAGGATGCTTTTATCAAAAGGGGATATCCTATGTCATCTGCGACCTGGCAGAGGTTGTCTTTTGATAGATCAGTTAAATTAGCACTTTTGAGAGTTGGTACTCCATGGGACTCAACAAGTTCTTTGGCCGATAGCTTGGACCCCATTGTCTCAATTGAATCAGCGCTCGGCCCCACAAATGTGATGTTTGCTTCCTCGACTTTCTTGGCAAATTGGGCATTTTCGGACAAAAATCCATATCCCGGATGGATTGCATCGGCACCGGTTATTTGGCAGGCTTCAATGATCCTATCCATATTGAGATATGTCTCAGCCGGTGATGAACCGGGCAAATAAAAGGCTTCGTTAGCGCACCTTACATGGAGAGCATTGGTATCAGGGTCTGAAAAGAGAGCAACCGTGGAAATTCCCATTTCATTTGCGCTGCGCATTATACGACAGGCAATTTCTCCTCTGTTTGCAATTAAAAGCTTTCTAATCTCTTTCATTTGCTTTCTCCATACAATGTTTTGGTCTTGACCACTTCGGCTACATCCTAAATACGCCGTATCCACGGGTTCCGTGGATAGGTTCTTTGTCAATTACCGATAGGCACATTCCTAAAACAGTCCTGGTGTCTCTGGGATCTATGATCCCGTCATCATAGAGCCGAGCTGTTAGGAACAAAGCTTCGGACTCAGATTCGATCTGGGCCTCAACGGCTGCCCGCATGGCTTCAGCGGCCTCTTCGTCAAAGGGAAGGCCTCGATCCATTGCACTTTGTCTTGCCACCATTGCCAATACTCCAGCTAATTGGGCAGCTCCCATTACAGCGGACCTTGCATTTGGCCATGAGAACAAGAAGCGGGGGTTATAAGCCCTCCCGCACATGCCGTAGTTTCCCGCTCCATAGGAAGCGCCTATGTTGATGGTTAGATGAGGCACGGAAGAATTAGAGACGGCATTGATCATTTTGGCTCCGTCTTTGATGATGCCTCTTTGTTCGTAGTCCTTGCCGACGATATAACCTGTCGTGTTTTGCAAAAACAGCAAAGGAGTATCGACCTGGTTGGCTAACTGAATAAATTGAGTGGCTTTCTGAGCCTCCTGTGAGAAAAGCACGCCTCTATGATTGGCAAGTATTCCAATTGGGTATCCGTGGAGTTCTGCAAATCCGGTCACAAGACTTGTGCCGTATTCGGGTTTAAACTCATCAAAAACAGATCCATCTACAATTCTTGCTATAACGTCTCTTGGGTCAAAGGGAGCCTTGGGATCCGCACTTGGAATTCCGAGAAGTTCTTCAGGATCATAAAGCGGACTCTCTGGATTTAGAGTCCTTGGACCCGATCCAAATTTGCGCCAATTAAGCCTTGAGATTATTTGTCGACCAAGCCTAATGGCGTCCATTTCATCCAGTGCCAGATAGTCCCCAAGCCCAGAAACGCGAGTGTGCATCTCGGCTCCACCTAGCTCTTCATCGGTTGACTCCTCGCCGGTTGCCATCTTGACCAAAGGCGGACCTCCCAAAAAGACCTTCGACCTTTCTTTGATCATGACAATATAGTCGCTCATGCCTGGCACGTATGCTCCGCCTGCAGTGGAGTTTCCAAATACCAACGAGACCGTGGGACGTGCCGCTTTTGAGTGCTGGGTTAGGTCTTTGAACATCCTGCCGCCCGGAATAAACATCTCAGACTGTGTAGGAAGGTCGGCTCCCCCCGATTCAACTAAGTGGATGCTTACCATATTGTTGGTTGAAGTAATATCCGATGCCCTAATAACTTTTTTTAGAGTAAAGGGATTTGTAGTCCCACCTTTGACCGTAGGGTCATTTGCTGTGATTAGGCACTCGACACCCTCTACTACCCCGATTCCTGTTATCACGCTTGCACCGACATTATATGAAGTTCCCCAAGCAGCCAACGTTGAAAATTCTAAAAATGGCGAGTCGCGATCGATTAGGGCTTCGATTCTCTCTCTTGGGAGAAGTTTCCCGCGTTTTCTATGGCGTTCCACATATTTGTCACCTCCTCCAGCCAGTGAGAGCAGCTCCTGTTCGCGGATTATTCTGAGCTTTTCGAGCATGGAGCTCATGTTTGTTTCGAACTCTTTGGAGTTTGTGTCGACTCGATTAGGCAAAATAGGCACGGAGTGAGGATAGCCCGAAAATGGTGTTTAATGCGATTCAGTAAGAGTATTGGCAGTCTTAATGCAAATAGAGAGTTCATTTGCATTTTAAGTTGCTATTAGCTAAGATAATTGGAGTAGTGGCTCAGCCACTCAGCCATGGGTTATATTTGCAGGTTGAGGCGTAAAAAGCTTCAATTGTCAGAAGATTGGGAGAGTCAAATGGATCAGACAATGCTTGTCAGAGA
>JAJYDO010000097.1 GCA_021777355.1 Actinomycetes bacterium
CTAAAACGCTAATACTGGTCGGTGAAAGCTCAAGCCTTGAGGCATTTATCGGCTCGATTCCCAACCATGCTGTAGCAACCAGTCTCAAAATGTGTCCGTGTGCGAAAAGTGCCACACTATTAGCATTTTGTCCTCTCACCTTAAGAACAACATTTTTAGCCCTTACGTAAACTTCGTCAAGGGTCTCTCCTCCCCTAACCCCATTTGCAAAGATTGTCCATCCTGGAATCTGTTTGCGCATCTCCTCCGTGGTGAGCCCTTCAACTTCGCCATAATCCCATTCCAGCAGATCATTATCAATCTCAAAAGAATGAAAACCCACCAGTTGGGCCGTTTCCATTGCTCTTTTAAGAGGAGATGAAAACACAGTTTCAATGTCCAGTTTCTCTACATAAGGCCTGAGATCCTTGGCCTCTTCCACGCCGTTTTCATTTAGATCTAAATCAGTTCTTCCTGTGTGTTGGCCAGTCTCAGACCATTTGGTCGCACCGTGCCTAATCAAATAAAGCCGACTTGGCCCCATTGAATTTCCATATTGATCAGCCATCTATAACTCCTCTTCTATAAAGATTATCTTTATATGAGGTAAATGAGTAAAGTCAACCTGCTTTGTCGGCCCCTTTAAGTCTTTCCAAAAGATAGCCATCTGAGCCAAACAGGGTTTTGCGCCAGTAGTCCACCAGTTCTGTGGCATCTCTATCATCTGGATGAAACCCTCGCTTGTTGTAAGCTCGAATCTGAGAGCGCACTTCTTTGGTGAGCCAAGGCGAATGCCTCAACTTCTTCAAACTTGCTATAAGAACTTTAAGATTCCACGCATTTTTATCAAGCATCAGTGATGTTGCCGTGTCAAATACAACGGCAAACATGAAGCCGATTGTGACATAGTTCATCATCATTGCTCGAAGCCAGTGCTTGCCGCATACGTGTTCATAAACGTCAAATGCCACTGCCTTATGCTCAGACTCCTCCAGTGCGTGCCAAAGCAACAGAGATCTAACCTCATCAACGTCGATCATGTTGCGCGCTTTTTCATCCCGCATAAGAACTTCCGCCAGTGTTGCCGTATAGTGCTCGAGTGCGGCAGTGACACCTAGTTGCATTGGCTTAGACATAATTTTGGCAGCTAAACCTTTAAATAATATCTCAACCCTTTTGTCTATTGACTTTGTCGGATAGCCCATAAGTGACAACTTGGCGTTAAAAGCACGGTGTTCACGCCCGTGAATGGCTTCTTGTCCGATAAAGCCTGCGACTTGTTTCTTCAACTCAGCATCAGTTATTTTATCCCTGTAGTTCCTGACAGAATTTACAAAAAAGTCTTCACCATTTGGAAACAGTGATGAAAGTACCGCTACTACGTGGCTCATAACCAAGTCACCCGAAACAAAGTATTTGGGCATATCAGAGTCAGGATAGACAAACTCGATGCGTCTCGTCTTGACTAATCGCTCAGGCACTGTCTTGTTGGTTCGATTAAAAATTGTCATTTTTCTCCTTTGGTGTTTTCTATTAAATTTGACCCAATCGCTGAAACAAGTGCGGATTTGAAAAACTCGTATACTCTGTCGTATTTATCGTCGTCACATGCAACAATTGTGCGCTCAAGTGCCAAACCCGACAAAAAAGCGATCACAACTTTCAAAATCATCTCGATCTCATCAATATTTCCAAGGTCGGTGAAATTCAGCTTTACAAATTCCATGACGTTTTTATCCACATTTCTAATAAAATCAACAATGACACCGGATGCTGCCTCCTCGGTCCGAGAGGCAATACCAAGTTCCATGATTGCTACCCATGTCGGAGTTTTTAGCAAATTCCAGAGACCGTCGAGAGCACTTAGGATACTTTTTTCATCAGGATCCAAACTTTGGAAATAGCTTTCAAAGTCTCTCCTTGATGTATATATCAAGTGCTCCCCTACCGCTTTTATCAACGATGATTTAGTCGGGAAGTGATGGACTTGAGCGCCTCTGGCAACTCCGGCTCTCTTGACTACTTCTGGAAGCGTTGTTTTAGCCCAGCCAACCTCAACCAGTGACTCAACAGTGGCATCCAGCAGACGCTTTTGCATAACTGCAGTTCTCTCCGGCTGGCTGCGCCTTCCACGCCTTTTTTCAACAGTGCTACCTAAATTTAGGACCTCTAAGTTATTAGTTTCTAAAGCTACTGTCATTTTTCGCTCACCTCCTTGGTTTCGTCTCGAATACATAATCGTCTAAGCAAAAGCTTCTGGCACTTTTCATTGCCTCTTTGGCCGAACTTGGGCGCAAAAAAGGCGAGTCTTCATGATGATCGAAGTAGTAGCTGTTTGCACTTTGGCAGTTATTGGAAAAAAATAATGAGCTGTCAATTCTTCTCCTCATCTCCTCGGTCCATCTGTCACAGGCCTCATCTTTAACTTCCACGAATACAGCGTTTCTTCTTTGACTCTCTTTTAAGACCCGCACGATATGGGTGGCGGCTGTTTCTACCAAGGAGTGCCAAGTCCCGCCTGTCCATCCGTAGGGCCCAAAAATCATGAAGTGATTTGGAAGTTTAGGAATTGATACACTTTCATAAGATCTCAACCTTTTGTTTTGATACTCGTTGGCTAAATCAAAGCCATTCCTTCCTTTAACCGGGGTTTTTACATAGTTTGCAGGATCACTAGAAAGGGTAAAGCCTGTGGCCAGCACAATCACATCGCTTTCAATTACCTCTCGGTTTTCTAACTCTACGCCAGTCTCTATAACCTTTGAAATCGGCGAAGTTATTAATGTGACATTGTCTCTATTAAAGGTGGACAAATACGAATTGGAGACCGATGGCCGCTTGCAGCCAATTCCGTAGCTAGGGGTCAACTTATCCCTGAGCGCTTTATCTTTAACCTGCGTTCGATACCACACATGGCGTCCCAAAAAAGTGACAAAGTTAGAAATAGCTTTTACTTTTTGATAATTTACAACAAAGTCAATTAGTACAAACTCGCTCGCACGAGCGCTAAATTTCCTGACAATTCCCTGAAGATCCGGATACCTTTTGTAGATTGCCCTGAGATAATAAGGCGTGACGAGATCAATTTTTGGGCCAACCCAAATCGGTGTTCTTTGATAAACATGTACACTTTTACACTTATTTGCAATTTCAGGAAGAATTTGTACCGCTGAAGCTCCCGTTCCTATTAGTGACACTCTTTTGCGTTCCAGCGAAAATTTGTGATCCCAACTTGCGCTGTGAATTACCTTTCCCGCAAAATTCTCCAGGCCGTCAATGTTGACCGGTTTGGGATCAACAAAGGCTCCGATAGCACTTATAACAAAACGTGCTCTAAGTGATCGATCTCCTAGATCTAATACCCAGGTGTTGCTTGATTCATCAAATACTCTTGATCTGACATATTCATTGAATTGAATATGGCGTTTTATTTCATACTTGGCAACAATGTGATCAAGATATGCCTTGACTTCGTGTCCTTTGGCAAAAGTTCTCGACCAAGTCGGATTAAGTTCGAATGAAAACTGGTAAGCCTGCGCAGGAATATCCACTCCTACTCCCGGATAGGTGTTATCCCTCCAAGTTCCTCCTATATCGTCGGATCTCTCTAGTATCGTAAAGTCTTCAATTCCAGCTCTCTTTAGATAAATTGCCATTCCAATTCCCGAGATGCCGGCCCCAATTATTGCCACCTCAACGTCCGGTTCGATGATTTCATGATCATGGACAATTCTCAATTGAGTAACCGTTGCCATTATCATCCAGTATATTTCACTTACAGTCACGACCGCAAGTGAAATATTGAATATTTTTTAACGATCTCTACCAGGTATTAACGGAAAAAGAGAGCGGAGAGTAATGGTTTTTTGCCAAAAGGAGCCATTGATAAGACCACCCAAAACTTGAATGGTCAAGGAATTCGAAAATTCAAGGGTCCGAATTTAATTAGCGTGCTTTCGCCTTTTTGCCAAGAGAAAGAAAAGGAGCAGAAATAGAAAAGCAAGTATTCCAGCTCCTATAGCTACAAGCGAACCGGAGGATTTTTGTCCCGACTTGAGTGAAATTGCAGGGCTTTGCTGCAAAGTAATTGAAAATGCGAAGTAAGGGTCACCGATAATATTGGGTAAAGAAGCAGCAAAACTAGTTTCGGTTCCCGTAGCTCCTGATTCAGTCGGACTAGCCTCGGGGGCTTGAGTGAGGTCATATAGCTTCCATGTCTCATTCCCAACAGAGGGAGATACTCCCCCAAATGCGCCGACGCTAAATACCTTTATCTGCGATGAAGCAACTTTCCCCGGAACAACCACTGCTACCGAAGTAGAGATTGGGGGCGAAAAATGCTCTGTCACGGGCACTCCGTTACATAGTACGCCAAGGCCAAAAACAAAAACTGTATCGCCGTTTTTCACGGGGAGCGAAACACCAGAAGGCGCCACGTTAGTAATCACAACATCAGCCGGATCGCAGGTGAGACCATCAAATGAACCAGGTGGGACCCTGACTACGATTTTATTTCCTCCAATTGTGGCCATGCAGGTCCCGCCGGCTTTGCCAATCTTGCAATCGTTTAGCTGTTGCGTGCCATTAGCTGGGACTTCGACCAAAGCAAAGTAGGGATCCGATATCACCGAAGATGCCGCGGCAAAAGACTCTCCGCCGCCCGTAGCGGCAAATGCCTCAGGAGAAAGTACGGGTTGGTTGACGGCAGGACCCATCGAAGTCCCGGAACTGTTATCTAGGGTCCAAGAAGTGCCTGAATTAACAGACCACCAAGATCCAACAGTCGGCGGCGCCGGAGAGGGAGAGTCTGAAGAACCATCTTCGAGAACCTCCAAGGTGCTCGCCGGGGTGACATCTCCAATTGGAACCTCCAAAGAAACTTCAATAGGAGGGTTGAAGTCTCCCGAAACTGGAGCACCGTCGCAATATGCTCCAACTTCAATTAGTTCAATTATCTCAGATGGATCAATTCCTGAAATATCCACGCTGCCCGGACTTAATGAAGTAATCACCACAGTGGTCGGATCACATCCTGAATTTGAAAACGAACCCGGTGGAACACTGACTATTGCCTCACCCGGCCCCACCGGTGTCGAACATGTTCCTCCGGAGAGCGGAATCTGGCAAATTTTGAGAACTGTAGCTTGTGAACTTGATGGGGCAATAGGAGGTTGAGTCGGTGGCGGACCTCCGTAATTGGAGCCAGCTCCATAAGCAATTTTGGCTGATAATAGGCCCAAAAATATAAGTATCGTAAAAGCCAGTGCAACAAATCGCACTACCAAATTACCCATTTTGATCTCCCTCTCCGCAATGATTGTGCCAATTATAACGGCCAAATTTTCTCTTTGCCCAAAAAATGGAAATAATGGTCTACGCTGCTACCCGCATCACCTTTTGTTCAAATAACACGTTGGCCAGGAATGTGAAAATCCTACGAATGGACTAACCGTTACATGAGATTCCACGCCTTGGCAGTGTTTCTAAATTTACTTCGAACAATAAAAACTGATCTAATTATGCTTCACTCAATTTGTGCAGTTGCCTTCTATCTCATAGCAAAAGTCTTTTCCCATGCCGCACCCGCATCATTGACAAGTCCTCAAGAGCCGGGATCGTGTCTTTTGGAATTTAAAATATTAAGAAAAGTCAGCTCCTGTTCCGCCTCGGTTGGGGCGATTCGACTTTCTTAAAATTAAACGGCTCATTGCAAGTAAATGACATGAACTTCCAATAGCATGTCGATATTGGCAAACTGTAATAGAAAATGATTGGCATACATTTGGCACAATGCCAGGCGAGAATTAAAAGATAAATTCTCCAGGAAGATATTTTCAAAGATCTTAGAACCTATCGCAATAATTTTCTCATACAACATCAAAAAACGCAAGCCCCACATTCCCAAGCCGCCGACTAAGCAATTGCCAGCAACTCGCCTGTTCTCACCTAGCAAAACATCGCTGTGCCGTGGATAGAAAATGGCGCAAGATTTGCAATGACAACAGTAAGGATGCTCAAAGAAAAAATCAACCCTAAAGGAGCAAAGAAGACTCTTTCGGTTAAAGCTAATTCCTTAGAACTACCTTTTGCGATAAATGACAAAACCGCGTATGGAAAGACTGCGATTCCCATCGTTACAACTAATGTAACGGCAAAAGCCACATTGAAATTGTAGCTCGGAGGCGCAGGGAAAACAAATACCCGTTTCCAAACCAAGTATCCAAATAAAGCTTCCGAAAAAACTCCTACAAGTGAAAAGCCGAGAAATATTGCCATAAATATTTTCACTCTTAAGCTCGTAATTTCCTTCTTGGCATGCGAGAAAGTTGATACAGCTGAGGCAATATACATCAAGACAAGGAATTGAATAAGGCCCAAAGAGGAATAAGCAATAAAGCATTCTAAACGATACGTATAGCTCCCCACACATTCCGGCAAGGTTGGACTAAGCAAAAACCTGCTTCCCAGCAAATCCAATATTGCGAAAATAATCACAAATAGCGAGAACAGCATTAACCACGCAGCTAGCCGAGAACTCCTAATTTTATTCTTCATAATTACTAAAGCCTCATCCAGCAATTTTTACCACTCAATGTTGAAGCCATTGGGTAGTGGGTCACTTTGAAATTATTACAACACACCAGAATTTCCAGACTTGGCATCGGGCCAATCTTGACATACCTATTTGGGATAATTGCCTGGTCATCAATGAAACTGCCCCACAATTTGGAAGTCACAACATGATACGAACTTTTAAATATCCTCTATATCCAACAAAAAAACAAGCTCTTGCATTGAATTACCTGCTAAAGAATCAGTGCGAACTCTACAATGCTGCCCTGCAAGAGAGAATTGGCCTATCGAAAACCAAACCCCAAAAAAGCAAACGACCCTTGATTTCTCAAGGGTCGTTTAACTAATAAACCGGCGGCGTCCTACTCTCCCAGGGGGTAACCCCCCAAGTACCATCGGCGCTGGCGGTCTTCACTTCCGTGTTCGGAATGGGAACGGGTGTTTCCCCGCCGCTATGGCCACCGGAGATCTTCAGATTTCAAGTAATTATAGTCTCAAAAGAGCAGCGCTCTTAAAGAACTTCATAGCGAACACAAACATCAAAAAGGGTCCAAGCCCTCGGTCGATTAGTACCGGTCAGCTCAACACGTTACCGTGCTTACACATCCGGCCTATCAACGTGGTCGTCTAACCACGGGCCTTACCAGGTTAACCCTGTGGGAGATCTAATCTTGGAACGAGCTTCGCGCTTAGATGCTTTCAGCGCTTATCCCTTCCGTAGGTCGCAAATCAGCGGTGCCC
>JAJYDO010000027.1:0-2498 GCA_021777355.1 Actinomycetes bacterium
GTTTTCATTTTCATATCCTTTCTTGGGTATTAACCCTTATTATCGAAGTATTAATCATCTCTTTGCCCGCTTGATATTGGCGACTATGTAGGTACCACTTCTTTGGAAGAAATCTGAAATCATGGACCTTTTTCTTATCCAAGAAAATGTAATCATTCCGAGAAAAAAAGCAATGACCAAAGCAGAGTCAGAAGGTGCGGGAGAGCTATTGCCAAGCGGGGCATGAAAAGCCGATGGCTGGAACTGAGATGAAGACTGCGAGGAACTTCCCATTACAACGGATTCCTGATAGTTTGAAGACATGAGCCTAGCTCCTGGTCCAAAAGGGACAAAACCTGGTTGGGCAGCCGGAGGAGAGCCGGGTCCGAAACTCGTTACACAGCCGGCCCCGCCTAGTACAGGTGGCAAAGTTGCAGCTTGTGAATATGTTGAAGCCGATGGCGTCATTGGCGGAAGCAGCAGCCGCGATCTGAGCCACTCCTGGTTGGTCCTGCTCGGATCACCGGCTTTGAGGCCGATAGCCGGGCCAAGAGGAGTGATTGAATTGACAGGGCCGAAAAACTGCTGGTTTATAGCCAAGCCCGTAGCAAGGTTGGAATAATTTGGCTCGGCTGACAGATTTGACATAACACTCCCAAGGTCGTGAGTCAAACATGCTAAGTTTGGACGAGTTGCCAAGACAAGGCTGTTCAAAAGGCTTGTCGCACTGGCTCCATTTTGAAGAAGACTTACGAGCGAGTACTTATGGCTGGAAAGTAGCTGGAGAAGCGCAGCAGTGTTGGCAAGCGAGTTTTGAAGGGCAGGTCCTGCATCTGAAACTGCATTTAAAACAGGAGGGGCATTGTCAAGAAAAACTTTGAACTCGCTTTCATAGGAGAGGAATTCGGCCGAGAAAATCTGACTGTTTTCTATGATTGAGCGAATATCGTACTCATGGTTTGAAATAGCGATGCTGAGTTGTTGCAAAAGCGAATTTAGCTGTCCAGGCGGAATTTGATTGAGGATCTGGGTAGCTTCTTTCACCAAGACTCCAATTTCGGCTGGTGTCGAATCAGGAGCGGCGGGGATGACGGCACCATTTTTCAGAGGAGGGGCAGGTCTATTTGAGAGTGCGGTTAGGTCGACTTCTTGTTCGCCTAATGCATTTGCAATTCCTATTGTCGCCACTACGTTGGAAGGTACAACTGTGCCGGGATTGATAGCCATAGTGACTTTGGCGCCTGATGAAGTCAAGTAGACCTTTTTAACGTAACCAACGTCGACTCCGTTCAAAGTAACGGTGAAGGACGGGAAAAGACCTGAAGCATCCGGAAATGTCGACGAAACCATTAAAGGCGGGTTAAATGGATTCCCGAGGAAGTTTTTAATTCCAAATCCTGTGAGAATAAGTGATCCGATAAGGAATGCCACTATATTGATACGGATACGCCAGTTGATCACTTAGGGCCCTCCTGTCTGGTTACATGTACTGGCCGGCTGGGTGGGATCTGAACCACCATTGGGCAGGCCGCATACTACGAGTGAGTCAAGTACTTGGACGAAGTTGTCAACTGTATCTTTGCTTATTGTTGTATTGTGACCGTTCAGCCAGTTAACTAAGTTTCCAAGATCGCTCTGCTTAGTTTGAAGAGCCTGCGCGGTTGTGGCAATGGAGTGCAGTTCGTCGTTGATATCTGTCAAGTAGTTTTCCAATAAAGTTCTTCCCTGAATCGAAATGTCTTCCAAGGATTGAAGTAAAGTCTCAAATTGCGCTGAGTTATTTGCAAGAACTTGAGTAGTTTGGGCGAGATTGGAAACTGCCTGAGCATTTTGCTGGGCGTCCGGAGCCAGAGTTGCTGACAGGTTATTTAGATTTCCTATAAGTTGTGTAATCTCATTTGACCTAGATGAATACCCGGTAATGACAGTTGAAAAAGAGTCAAAAAGTGCACGTAAATTCTGACCCTGGCCACCAAAAGCTTGCCCTGAGGTATCCACAAGCTCGGCCAACTGCTGGGCGTTTATAGCGCCAAAGAATTCAGAGCCGGCAGCCACAACATTGGCTAAGCCGGGAACAACAGTTGTTTTGGCAATCGTGGATCCGCTCTTAAGAACAGGATACGAGCGAGCCTGGCTGCCAGTTGGGGCTGAGAGCGAGATGAACTCTTCGCCAAGAATAGAGGTGCGTTCCAGCGAAGCCACAACATTTGACCTTAAGTTAAGGGACTTTTCAATTGTCATCGTAACCAAAGCGGAGTTTCCTTGAAGCGAGATAGAAGTAACCTGTCCGACCGGTATGTCGGCAAATTCAACCTGAGCGCCCGTGGCTAAGTCGTTGACGTCGGAGAACTTCGCCGAAGCAGTTATATATGAAGTATTGGTTTCAGATGAAGTAATGACATAGGCGATTAAACCGATCGCAATGAGTGACAAAGCAATAAGAAATCTTTGTAAATTTTGGGGAGAAAATTTCTTTGGCAGGGTTTTTATAAGTAAAGTTACATCTCGCATCAGAAAAG
>JAJYDO010000027.1:2508-33206 GCA_021777355.1 Actinomycetes bacterium
AAAGCCCCTTTACAAATGAGTAAATAGTTGAAAATGGATTGGACGTTGTAGTCGAGTTGTTGCTTTTAAGTGGCGGGAGGGCAGGCAAAGTTGTAAGCGAGGGCAAAGATAGAGTAGTGGACGTTGTTGTAGCCGAAGGCGAGGAGCCTGTGGCCACGGTGGGATTAAGACTTGCCTGGTTGACACCGGGTATTGCAGCCAAACCGTTTTGAAGTTGTGACGAAATTGCCGGGTTGTTTGTAGAGCCTCCAGGAAGAGAGTTGAGAGTGCCCGGGACCAATCCAAGTATGGAATCGAAGTAACCCGATGCTGGATTTCCGCAAGTTTTTAGAGTTGCCATTTCTGTTGCACTAAGGCCGTTTGAGTGATTAGCTAACACCCTTCTGCAAATACCCGACAGTCTGTCACGAATTAGGCCTTCAACTATGGCAGATGTTGTGCCCGGAGGGAGTTGATTGTTCAGATTTAGCCAGTTGTAACTTGGATCGTATGCGCGAGCTGCAGCTTGAAAAAGGCTTACCGAACTCGTCAAAATCTGATCGACAGAGGAAATATTTCTAGATAGAGTTCTCCCCAGTGTCTCAATTGTCGAAATGTCACTTTCAAGGGATCCTAAGTTAGGGCTCAGCAGGGCGCTTAATTGGGAGGTAGCAGAGGCAAGTTGATTTATAGCATCACCGAGAGGTGCCTGCTCGGAGTTTATGACTGAAGAAACCGTATTGTAATTCTCTATAAGAGTCTCGATTGTCTGGGTTCGATTTCTTAGAGCTGTAGTAATGTCGGCCATTGAAGCATATATATTGCCCAGCTCGTTGCCCTTTGTGGCCAAGATTTGAAGAAGAGTCGCACCCTGACCGATTAGCTGGCCCAACTGGGCACCTTGGTTGGACAGGTCTTGCGATAGATTTGAAATAACAGAGTGAACGGCATGCGGATCGATTTGTCCTAGAAATGCCTGTAGATCTTTTAATAGCTGACCAATTGCGATCGGCTCTGAAGTTCTCGATTTCGGGATGATTGTGCCGGGCGCCATAGACGGGCCAAAAGTGTACCCGGGTGAAAGGTCAATTGATGGCTCACCCAAGAGTTCAGGAGATACCAGAGCTGCATAAGCATTCGATGGAATCCTGGTATTGGATTCTATGGACATAGTTACTACAACTTCGTTGTTCGAATTCAAGACTTTTGTAACCGATCCGACTGGGACCCCAATCAAATACACCGTATTGCCTGCAAAAAGCCCTGGAGCTGATGCCAGCACTGCCTTGATGTTATATGTCGAAGCAAATGCCGAACAGCCGCTTAACAGTGAAGTTAATAATGAAAAAATTACTAAGAGACAAGCGGCCTTTGCCAAACGTAACTTGTTCATGACCCGGCTCCTTGTTTAAATACCTGTGGCAAGACCGAGCTCGGCTGGCTGCCTTGCGAGCTTGGGATTGGTCCTGATCTTTGGTTGCAGGCCAATGGGTCAGGACCCAGCGCCAGATCGAGAGCTTGATCAAGAGCGCCGCAGTTTCCAATTGCGCCGTATGCACCCGAAGAGCCGAGCAAATTTGTGTAGATATTGGCCCATGTATTGGGCGTATTTTGTGGTCCCGAGTAGCCCACGGATGAAAAGCCTTTCAGAGCGCTGCCTAAATAAGAAACTCCTTGGGCTAAGTCGAGCTGGTGATTTGCGACAACATTAAGAACTGAGGTGAGATTCGTGATCAAGTTTTGGAGTTGAGGCTGGTTATTCCCAATTAATGTGCTTGTTTGTTGAGCAGCTGCATCTGTTTGGGCAATTAGGGATGCAAGTTCTCCCGAATGACTCTGAAGTCCTTCCATAACCGTTGAGAGGTTATCGATAACTGAGGCTAGTTGCGAGTCTCTTGAAGCCACTGTGGAAGCAAGTGTGTTGGCCGCATCGATGAGCTGGTTGACCTGAGTGCTCCTCGTATCAACAGCTCCGGTGAATTTATTAAGACCTGAGATAATTTGCTGTACTTGCTGCTGCTTCCCGGCAGTAATTTGCGAAAGATTTTCAAGTAACTGGTTGAATGCCTTTGCGTCACTTCCTGAAAGCAGGTTTCCCGCAGCATTTTCAATCGCATAGAACTCAACTGGTAGCGAGGTTGTAGTAATTAATGCACCACTCTTAAGAGGATGGTCATATCCGGAAATCGGTTCAAGCTCTACCGCCAATACTCCGAGTACCGTCACTACGTTGATTGACGCATCTGTTTGTGCTGGCAATAAAGTGCCATTGTCAATTCTCATAGAAACCAGGACTGAGTTTCCGGACAGTTCCAGCCCTTTTACACTTCCCACGGGAACACCTGCAATAAGGACCCTGGTACCTGGCTTTAACCCTGCCGCATTTTGGAATCTGGCATCAATTGTGTATCCACTTGAGAAAAATGATCGGTTTAGCAGAAGAACAGCTAATACCACTGCTGCCAGGGTGCCAAGTGCTAGTAACCCTACTCTTTTTGAGTTGAACTCCGTAAATGATTTCAACTTCCACCTCCTGCCACCATTGTCAAAATAGATTGAATACTTGAGCCTTCAGGAAGCGATGGAGAAGATGCTGCTTGCTGGTAGTAGCTGCAGTTGAGTTGTCCCGCTAGGCAAGTGTAGACAGTTTGAATCTGAAACCACTGGCCATAGGAAGAAATAAGTGTATATGGTGCCAATCCCTGGCCAAGTGTTGACAGACCCTTTGATAGTTGTGATTCGTTTGTGGCAACTGTGCCACTCACGCTTGCAAGATTTGACACAGCGTTTGAGAGATTTCCTTCATTAGTTTTGACTAATCCGGCAAGATCTGATTCAATGGTGGACAGATTTCCCACAACTTGGTCGAGAAGCTGGTTTTTTGATGCTAAGGCAGAAGCAGTCAAGTTGAAGTTATCTATCACCGATTTTAAGTCGCTGCTTCTTGATGCCAGTGCAGTTAGTACTTGATTCAGATTTACTATAAGTGCGCCTACTTGGGAGTCTTGACTTCCCAAAGTTTGAGAAAGCGAAGCGGTCGAGGAAATTAACTGGTTGAGCTCCCCTGAATTGCCTTGAAGCGAAGTTAATACTGCCTCAACAAAGGCGTTTGCCTGACTTGGATTTATTGCCGATAAGAAGGGGCCTAAAGCGTTAAGAAATTCACCAAAATTAGCACTTTGGTTGCTTTGGGATAATGGGATAGTTCCGCCGGGCTTGAGAATCGAGCCCTGAGTGCCTGGATAGAGGTACAAGAACTGTTGTCCTAAAACATTGTGCCACTGAAGTCCAACTCCGGTCGTGGAACGAAGCGTTACATTTTTCTGGACGCTAAATGTAACAACTGCGTAGTTTCTGACAACCGATATTTTAGAAACTTGCCCGACAGTTACTCCTGCAATCTTAACGGGATCACCAACTGTGAGACCTGTTGCATCTTGCAGCTGAGCTTGGTAGGAGACATCGTTGGTAAAAAAGTGAAGGTTTCCAATCCTGATAGATAGCCATGATAGAAGTACCAGACAAACCGCTGTGAAAACGGCCAGTTTTGAAGCTGTTAAAAGTGTCTTTTTAGTTTGAGCATGACTTTTCATGGCGCTTGTCCAATCAGCATTGAAAGGTATGAGTTAAGATTCGAAGAAGTTGGGTTCTCAGGGGATCCAAGTATTGCAATGGCCTGGTTCAAGGTGTTTTCAACTGCGGTGTTTATAGCAGGACTTGCTATCGAAGGTGCATTCGGCGGGGCGGGTAACATCTGGGCTTTATTGAAACTTGCAATTTGAGCAGAACAATTAAATGGACTTCCCGGCGATTCGATTGCCTGTTGAAGAGGTATTAGCGCGCTCAATCCGGGAGTGGGTGGAGCTATTAGGTTGCAGACAAGAGTGTTGACATCGCTAAAGAGTATAAAAGTTTTAAAGTAACCGAAAGTTGATCCGTTTGGAAGTGTTTCGGCCGAAGGTCCGGTGCTGTTGGCAATCTTGTAAACATAAGTGTATAGACCGTGAATCAAATTTTCCACGCCAGATTCATTTGCCAAGAAAATCCTCGCAACATTGTCACCTTTGGTGATTAGAGTGACAATGTCCGGATGGTAGGAATAAAGGAACTGAGCCAAATTTTCAGAAAATGCACCGAAGTTGTTGATTAGCTTCGAATAGGCGTCGGCCGCTTGATTAAAGGCCGGGAGAAACTGGTTGGAAGCTGAACCTATCTCATTGAAGTAACTTCCTGTTTGGCTTAATACCTGACTTAACTTTGTGAAGGAATCGAGAACTGAAAGCTGGGCGTCCAATGTAGAGGAAAGTAACTCGCCAAATTGAGCTTCTTGTTCAATTCCAAGAGTTATTCTTGGGGCTTCATTAATTGTCGCCTGGTTGAGACCGGTAATAACGTTTCCCAGGTAAGTGGAGTTTACCTTGGACAAGAGAGGAGCGGCGGCTTGAAAGAGCTGCTGGAACTCTTCTGATACTTGGGTGTGCAAAATCCTTCCTCCGGGATTTAAAAATGGAGGATTGATGTGCGAAGTGAAAGAAATCGCTACTTCTTCGGCACCAAAAATATTTTGAGGAGTAATAGTTGCTACCGAATTCACGGGTAGCTTTTCATTTGGATTAATAGACAAAGTGACCAGAGCTCTTGAGCCGCTGAGTCTTATTGAACCAACGTGGCCAATCTGAACTCCTCTTAATGTCACAAGAGCCCCTGGGTAAAGCCCTGTGCCTGCTGATGGAAATAGCGCGGATAGTTGGTAGTTCCCGCTAAAGGCTCCGTTAGACTGCTCAACTAAGAGGACTACGGAAACTATCAGCAAAGTTGTGGAAAATATTCCGAAAATCGACTTTCCGATCCGAGTTTTCATCCCACCAACCTCGCAGTCGTGACAGTTCCGCCGAACATGACAAGCGACATAAGCAAGTTGGCCAGAACTACTGCAATTATTGATAATCTGATAGCTCGTCCTGCCGCCACGCCTACACCTTCTGGACCTCCGGAGGCACTATATCCGTAGTAGCAATGAATCATAGTAACGATTACTGCAAAGACCATTGCTTTCACGAAAGAGTAAAAGACATCAATGCCAGGCAGAAATAGGTGGAAGTAGTGCATATAAGTACCACTCGACAACGAGAAAAACCTGGTTACTATTAGTTCTGTTGCAAAGTAGCTAGAAAATAGTGCTGCAAGATAAAGCGGGATCATAGTAATAAGTACTGCCCAAATTCGAGTAGCAACTAAGTAGACGAAGCTGTCCACACCCTGGACTTCAAGAGCATCTATCTCTTCGGAAATTCTCATTGCCCCGAGCTGTGCTGTATAGCCGGCTCCTATTTGGGCGGCCAGAGCCACGCCGGCAACAAGAGGAGTAATCTCTCTCGTATTTGCCAAAGAGGAAATAACCCCGGTAAAAGCCTGTGCTCCAATCTGCTGAAGGCCTGTGTAGCCCTCCAGTCCAACTTCGGTTCCGGTAAAAAATGCAATTGAAACCACGACAAAAAACATGCCGCCACCGATTATCAAAGCTCCGGCTCCGGACGTGATGTCAGATATCAAGATGAGTATCTCTTTTTTGTACTTGAGACCTTTTGGCAGCGACCATAGAGCTCGGAAGTAAAAAGTGGATTGGTCTCCTAAGTGCCACCCGCCTTTTCGCTGGACAATGGAAATTGCCATCAGATTACCTTCTGGGGAATGAAGTTAAAGTAAAAAACCGTCAAAACAAAGTTGACAAAAAAAGCCAGGATAAATGTAGTAACCACAGCCTTGTTAACAGCGTCTCCCACACTCTTCGCGCCACCCGATGCATGCATCCCTTTGTAACAGGCAACCATAGCGGCAATAAATCCAAATATGGCCGCCTTGAAAAGAGCCATGAATAGATCGGCAAGCTGGCTTAACTCGCTAAAAGTAGAGAAGAAACTCGATGAGGTTATGTGGATTGAGTGGACCCCAAAGTAAAGGCCGCCTAAGATGCCGGCAACCGAGACAATAGCGTCCAGAAGAATTGCAATTAGAGTAGCTGCAATAATTCTAGGAAGTACGAGACGATGGATCGGATCAACTCCCATGACTTCCATGGCAGATAGCTCATCTCGAATTTTTCTTGACCCAAGGTCTGAACACATTGCAGAACCTCCGGCACCAGCTACCAAAAGCGCAGTTGCCAGCGGAGCCTGTTCTCTTACTACTGCCAGCACCATGGCTGCTCCAAGCTGGGACTGAGCGCCAATCTGTGAAAGAAGAGAGCCAACTTCCAGGGCTATTACCATCCCAAAGGGAATTGAAATCAAAATCAGGGGAACCGTAGTTACTCTGGCCAAGAACCAGCCCTGCTCAATAGTCTCTCCGACGGGAATTCCCTTTTTGAACATCTGGCGCAAAGCTTCCATGGCCAAAGAAACCATCTTGCCAGTTTCATCAATCCCACGGCTAATAGTGTTTTGCCGGGCTCTCAGGGTGTTGTTCATGTTGTGGAAACGTGAACCGAGCGAAAAACTTTCGGCTATCGTGAAAAAATTATTCTAAAAGTGCAATTTTCATTGCTTTGAGTACTTTTTTATGACAATTTTTCGAAATCTTGAAATTTCACTTGTTAAAATAATTCACCAGGCGTATCATAATCTTGTACGAAAGGACGCTGCAAGTGGTTTTGCTTCAAGTGGGAATTGGCGGTACCGCTTCAAATAGTTACTTTGACGGTGATGTAGATATCATTCGAGATAAAGCGCTGGTCGAGAGATTCCAAGGAGGGGACCATGATGCTTTCGACGAGCTTTACTCAATATACAAAGGGCGGGTATTCAGGTTTTGCAAATCGCGTCTCGGAGATACAGATGATGCCGAAGATGCAACTCAGGAAGCATTTGTCAGAGCATGGCGCTCCTTAAAAAATTTGGATGGCGAAAAGAGGTTCTATCCCTGGCTTTCAGTTATTGCTTCGCACATTTGCACCGATGTCATAAGGGCAAGGTCTCGCAATGAGACACGCGGGGGCAGTCTAGACTTCGCGGCCGTGGATCCGGATCCTTCAGAAACTGTGGTGAGATCGCAAAATCAGGAATTTGTTCATGTAGCTCTGGGAAGACTTTCAGATCGCCACCAGAGGGTGTTGCAAATGCGTGAAGTCAATGAATTGACTTACGAAGAGATCGCCAATGCTGAAGGCGTGCGAATTTCTACTGTTGAATCGCTCTTGTTTAGAGCTCGACAGGCCCTTAAACGAGAGATTCAGTTCGTAGTAGGGCCCGAGGGACGCGGTGGTTTTGCAGCTATGTTAATTCCACTTTTCAGAAAATTAAAAGAGGGATTGGCAAAACTAAATGCGAAGCGAATTGCTTTCGACGGCGGGGGAGGGCGAATGCTTAGAGCTTTTACTCCGCTAGGAGGTGCAGTTTTATGCGCCAGTATTGTTCTTGCCTCTAACTTTGGATCGATGCCTGCAAAGATGACGCCTTCACCTGCTCTTCACCGGCCTTCTCATGCGGTTAACTTAGGGTCGACTTTTATTATTAAGCCGAATTCTCCTTCAAGATATCAAGGACAAGAACCCCAGAGTGGCCAAACAGCTAACCAACAAGTAGGTGGAACTGGCTTAATACCCCAAGTTACCCTGCTAAATACCCAACTGAACTCGGACATCTCATCGGTTTTGTCACCACCACTTTCAACTAGTAACCAGATTGTTAATACCCTGCCAATTTCGGGAACCAGTAGCACTGTTAACAATACGGTAGCTACCGCAACCAGCTCAGCAACTTCGACAGTGAGTTCTACTAATGCACAAGTTTCCAATACCAAGGCGATTCAACAGTTACCTTCGAGCACACTTCCCTGAATGGTTTAGCCTTTTGAATTACTTTTGGATTTAAACGCCTATTTTTCGACCGGCTTCCCATTTCTTCTACTTGAAAGAAAGATTCAGACGCTGAAATTGAGCGTATAACTCTAAAAACCTCCTAAATTTGCATAAAGCGACGAAGAGAATTGAAAATACCACAACTAATTCGCAAGAAAGTTAGATCTCGGACGTTTCCATTGCATGAACAGCGCAGTTAGTAGTCCTTTGTCTTTAAGACCAATACATCAAAATGTTGCGGCACCGGAACCAATGATTCATTTGTCTGGTGTGACCAAAAGTTTTGGAGGAAATACGATCTTAAGAAATGTCACCTTTGATGTGCCCAAAGGAAGAACAACTGCGGTACTTGGACCGTCTGGGACTGGGAAATCCGTTCTATTGAAAATAATTATTGGGTTGCTTGCTCCGGATCATGGCCAGGTACTGGTATTTGGCGAATCCATTGTAGGGATGAGAGTACGGGCACTTTTCGCTCTGAGGAAGAGACTGGGCGTTCTATTTCAGGACGGAGCACTATTTGGATCGCTTAATTTATTTGAAAACATTGCATTTCCACTTCGAGAGCACACCAGAAAAAGCGAAGCTGAGATCAGAAGCAGAGTTATTGAATACGCAGACCTCGTAGGTCTTTCAGATCACCTCTCCAAGCTTCCTGGTGAAGTATCAGGAGGAATGAAAAAGAGAGCAGGGCTTGCCAGGGCACTTGTTTTGGAGCCTGAAATTGTGTTGTTTGATGAACCCGATTCAGGCCTTGATCCGGTCAGAGTTGCTTACCTCGATGAGCTAGTGGTGAAAGTCCAAAATGAGACAGGCGCTACATTTTTTATAATCACGCATAACATAGCTTCGGTAATGAGGACAGCTGATTATCTCGGCCTACTCTACCGAGGAGATCTCGTGGCTTTCGGCTCGAAAGAAGTTATCAGGACCTCTTCCGAGCCACTTGTCCAGCAGTTTCTCCAGGGAAAAGCAGACGGGCCGATCGGAATGGATGAAATGGTGGACAGCCGGTAGAGGTTGCCTGGAGTATCAAAGAGATACAAAATACCACTGAGCGTATTGACATTGCCACGGAACGGCGCGATACTAAACTACAAAGAGCGTGTCACGGGCGATGCGAAAGAGATAACCCCATGGAACATGTTGGACATGATGTCGACAGTGTAGAGCCCCTTGTTAGTTTGTGGGGAGAACTAGTAGCCAGTTCCGGCGAAGTGAAAGTTCAATGGCCCATTTCCCAGGCCAAAGCCGTCATAGACGGGCTCTCGCAAATTTGCGGTGACAATGGTGCCGGTATTTCTGACTCAAAAGTTCGAGATATTATTTCAAGTTGGGCGGATGCTCATGAGGGCGACAAGGTGTTGGTTGAGAGACTTGCATTTCTGCCGGAAGTGTATGCAAAAAGTAATTTGGATCAAACTCCGGGAATCCAATCAGCAATAAGAAGATTTATTTCGGAAGCTACCAGCATGGTAGTAGAACCCCTGAGTGCACAGGCCCTAACTGATCATTTAACAGGATGCGGCAACAGGAGAGCAATGGACAACGCGATAGAGGCAGCAATTTCCGAGGCAAAGCGGCATCATTTCCCATTGTCAATAGTATCTGTGGATTTAGATGGTCTCAAGAAGATTAATGATGGCATGGGCCATAAGGCTGGAGATGCTGCCTTGGCAGGACTCGCTAAAGCGGTGAGCCATAGGATGAGAAGGCACGACCAGCTTTTTCGTGTTGGAGGAGATGAATTTGTTGCGGTATTAAGCCACACCACCTCTGATGAAACTGCAAACCTTATGGATCGTATCCAAAGCGACGGAGCACCTAGCTTTAGTTGGGGTGTTGCATGTTATAACGGTGGTGAAGTAACTGCATCGGAGCTAATTGATCTAGCCGACCAGGATCTATATGCCAAAAGACGGATCAGAAGGCAAGAAGAATCAAATAGGTTTTCCAAGGTTCGTGGAAGAGACAACTATGGCAAAAGGAACAAAAGACTAGCTACTGCGGTTGCAATTGTCGCGATGCTTACGGCATTTATTTCAACGCAGCTAGGCTCAGGCCTGCCGCAAAAATCGACAACTTCAACATCACCTTCTCCCGGTGTTACAACCGGGATGACAGGCAGCAATGGAATAAAACAAGTTAAGAGCACATCGCTTCAGCAAGCTCAGCCTGTGGGGAACCAATTACAGCCAGCAAATGCAAGTACCCATCAGTCGACCAATCCTTCTTCGTCGGCGCCAACTGCAAGTTCGACTTCGACCACTTCCAACCCAATGTCGAGCCCTACGACTAGTTCTTCAACAGCCACGACGCCTCCCGTGCTTAGTCCGATTGTGACAACACTTTGCGGGACTCTTAACAACTTGCTGGGAGGCGCCCTTTTGGGACCAGGCACGACCACGACATCTTGCTAATAAATCGATGGTCTCAAACTCGCGTTTTAAAACTATCCTGATAATTTATTAGTTCAATTAAGCTAAGCAAACCTACAAGAACTCAGTGGGGAATTTTTCATAATTGATCGCTGGCGTCCCTTTTCCTACCGAATTCAGTTAATTAACAGCAACTAAGCGCATGCCTATAACTTGCTCTATTTCCTGCCTCGAAATTTACTAGTATAGGTTTGGAGATAGAACTATAAAAAAAGGAGATCCAGAGTCTTCTTCGTAGTTAAACGCTACTGTTAGTGTTGAACTAAGCCTTGCGCTATATCTATTGGGTGAAAAGCTCGCGAATATCATCGGCAGTAACCTTCTCCGCAAAAAAGTCTCCACCGTCAATTACGTCTTTAAATAGGCGTTCCTTCTTCATTTTAAGCTGCATTATCTTCTCCTCAATACTTGAACGAATGACAAGCCTGTAAACGTTGACGGGTTTTGTTTGGCCGATACGATGCGTTCTGTCTATTGCTTGGTTTTCAGCCGCAGGGTTCCACCACGGATCAAGAATGAAACAATAATCAGCTTCGGTAAGATTTAGTCCAACGCCGCCGGCCTTAAGGCTAATTAGAAACAAAGACTTGTCTCCATCTTTAAATTCCTGGATTGTGCGAGCCCTGCTCCTTGTTCTGCCATCCAAGTACGAGTAGTTAAGGCCGCATTTATCCAGCTCACCTTTAACTTCTGCCAAAAATGACGTAAATTGACTAAATACCAGCGCCTTATGGCCTTCGGCTATTACTTCTGTCAGCTGCTCTATCAATGCGGTGACCTTTATGGAAGGTACCTTGGCATATTTAGTAGGATTTACCAACCGAGGTGACAAACTTAGAAGCCTCAATGTTGTTAATGACTTTAAAATAGTAAAGCGATTCTTTTGAAAGTCTCCCAAAAGCCCCAGTATTCTTTGCCGCTCCTTTTCCAAATAGACATCATAAATTTTCCTGTGGCTTGGAACAAGATCCAACTCTAAAATCTGCTCAATTTTTGGAGGCAAATCTTTGAGGACCTGATCTTTCGTTCTGCGCAGCATAAATGGGCGAATACGTCTTCTTAACCGCTGCAGTACTTCGGCATTTTGGCCGGATTCGATAGGTTTTTGATAGATTTCACGGAATGACTTCGAATTCGGAAACAGGCCGGGTGCCACCAGCGAGATAAGCGACCAAAGCTCCATTAGATTATTTTCCATCGGTGTACCTGTAAGGCCCAACTTAAACGGAGCATTAAGTTTCCTGGCGCAAGCATAAGATTTTGAGGTGAAATTTTTAATGAATTGAGCCTCGTCGAAAACAATCCCATCCCAGTAAATCGATTGATATATCTCCTCGTCTAATCGCATTATGGTGTAAGAGGTTATGATGACGTCGTAGTCCCCAATTGACAAGGATGATTCTTGGTTGTTGTCAATATTTGCTTTCTGGCTGGCAGCTCCTCCATTTTGGGACTTACTATTTATTAAAGCGGACTTTGACTGCGTAGTAGAGACGTAAAGGACTTTGAGATGGGGTGCAAATCTCTTTAGTTCAAATGTCCAATTGGGGCATACACTAGTCGGACAGATGATCAAAAAGGGTGATTGCTTTTCGGCTAAACTCTTGTCGGCTCTCTCTGTTTTTTCGCGAAGAGAAGCAATCATAGCAATTACCTGCACGGTTTTCCCAAGCCCCATTTCGTCTGCAAGTATTCCTCCGAGTTCATGCTCGGCTAAAAACCGGAGCCAGGAATATCCTGTTACCTGATAGGGTCTCAAAGTCGCCGAAAGTTCAGCCGGAGTGGAGAAAACGGGAACCTCGGAAAAGTTTAAGAGACCTTTAGTTACCTCGTTCCAGCTTTCAACTTGGCGTGCAACCGTGCCAATCGCTACAAGGTCTTCCCAAAAGCTAGCTTGGTACTTGCTTATTACAAAGCCATCCGTGTCTCTGTCGCGAATCTGCTGGGACTCTCTCACCAGGGAGTGTAACTTATGCAATTCGGGGTGGCTGAGATCCAAAATGACATTATCTTCGAGAAGCAGATGCTTTTCGTTATTGGAAATAGCTCGAAGAAGTTGTTCGTAAGGTACTTCAGTGCCGTCTATAGCTATTGACACCTCTATGTCGAACCAGTCGTGATCTACTTTTGACTTGTTAGCCGATACTGTTATTTCAGGACTGGATGTGAGATATGAAAAATCTGGGATAGGGCTCACAAAGTTAATTTCAATACCATCTTCCATTTGGAGACGGTGCATTACTTCAGTGATAAAAATGTAGCAGTCGACACCAAAGAGGTTTATTGTAGGGATAAAGTTATAAAGTCCATCAAAATATTCTGTCATAATTGAAAGAAAATTTGCTCGAAGAAGTTGTTCTAAATCCAATTGCCTCTCTATGGATTCATTCGCCTCTGGCCAATACGGCAAATAATATGATGACTCATCAATTTGATAATGCCACGAAGGCGATATATCAAATTCAAATGACTTTGAAGTATTTACATTTAGAAAAAGTTTCGGCGGATGTAATTTGGGGATGGACAGGTCTACGCTTTTTGACAAGACTTCTATTTGCCGAGAAATCTGCGGCAAATAACTATGTTTGAAAAATTGTAAGTCCTTTGCGGGAATGGTAATTTCACTGCCCGAGGCAATAATATTTGAAAGAGAGTAACTAAGCGGTTTCTCTATTGGAGCCAGGAGGAGCTTGGTAATTCGCTTTTTCTCAGGATCGCCTTCCCAGTGGTAGAAACAAAATGCCGGGTTGCCGATAAAATGTATACCTTCCGCCATTTGTCTTTCGGCAGGAGGGAAGGTAAAATCTGAAGTTGAACCGTGTTTTTGTCCAGAATAAACAATTTTGTCATTGTGCACTATTTCGGTGGTAATTGCTACGTCGTTAGAAGTCGGGTCATCTGCACTGCCTTTGACTAAATCGAGTTTCATTACCACATTGGCAGGATCAGCGGAGAAATCAATTCTTGGATAAGTTTTGACATTGTATATAAATGGAACATCAAAGGACTGCAACTGAACCAAGAGATCCCAAATCCGAGGAGTCGTAATGCTTTCAAGCTCAATCCAATCCGGAATTGAGTAGTAGCTTACGGTATTGTCGACACAATATAATGCCCACATTTCTTTAAAGACTTTTAATATATTTATTGGGGCTTCCAATTTTTCACCCCGATAGTATGCGAGGTAAGTTGACCTAGAAGATATTGATTCCCAATTAAAATGTTTATTGCGCCAACTTGTTTCTGAAGCATATTTTATGGTTGGTCTAATAAATAAACCCCAGCTAGGATTGGCAAAATTGCCGCTTGCATCTGTGTAGCCGCCAGGATAATATTCAAGCTTCTGCTTAGCCTGCTTGCGCAACTCAAATACAAGCCCCACGGTAGTTTCTCTCTGCAGCTCAAAATGATCTCCGAAATTCGAGTTCTTAGTTTCGTCAAACTCGAAGAACTTTCTCCACGATTGTCCCTGGTGGCTTTCGGCAAAAGGTCCCTCCCCAGAGTCAGCTGTAGATGCGTAGTTGTTATTTCGAGTAAATGGTTTGGTATATAGGGCGTACAGCAACATCGCTACAACGTGCTTGCAAGAATACGACATGGGGCAAGTGCATTCCCCGATTCCATCATGATATTTGAGATCACTCAAGTCGATGGAAACTATGTAAGGCCTGTCCGCAGTTCCTTCGACGGTACCAATAATCTCGGTTCCCTCGGCTCTCCAGGTGCAGAACAGCACTCGATTTTGGCGGAAATATTCTTTGCCCCTTATGTAGGTGGGAGCATTTACGGCGCTCGCAATATCTGATTCAGTATATATAGTCTCTCCCGATTGGCTACTAAGCTCTGTTTTAGTTCTTTCCCTTTATTCTACTACTGCCAGCTTTCTCTAAACTCAGAACGGTCGGCATCAAATAATAGTTTGGCCTATCATTCAAAAGTCCACTTAAGAGCTACAATATGAATGCTAAATGCAGCCTCGTCCTGGAAAGAAAAATACATTGGTTGGGACTTCGCCCGAATGGCGGAGCGAGTATTAAATATAAGAGTCAAATTGAGAGTACCATTGCTTTCCAATCTAACTTCGAATGGGGGAAACCCATTTTTCAGACAAGTTGCAATACTAGAGCTAATGATCTTTTGCTATTCACTTAGGGCATTTTGGCGCTATTTTGATAGATGCAGGTTTCCGTTAAGGGGTGTTATCAATTTAAAGTTCGATGCAAAATTAATTATAAAAGGCTAGAACCAAATTGATCTTGGCACAATTGAACTGACCTGTATTGATATATCTTGCCAACAACTTTGAGCCCGCTCTATTTTCAACTTATCTAACTTAGGCATGACCGCCGATGCTAATCCCTAAGAGCGGTCTCTCGCATTAGTTATGAGATTGTGGAACTCAAAATGTCCCATTTATCTGAATATCGAGGTCTTTTGATCAAATCCCTTAGCTGAGCGAGAAGTGTCGTTATAGTTACTAACTGTCAGGTGAAATTGGATTGTCCACATTAACTTAGACTTAGCTGAGAGCGGATTTACCCTGCTTTAACCTGCCATTCGGTGCTACTCTCAGATAGTGGACACCAGCGCGCCTTCTAGACCTCGTCGCAGCCTGAGCCCTCGGGAGCTCGCTCGCTCTCTTGGAAGTTATATTCGAGGAAGTGAAAGCGACTCGGCTGTTCCCACTTCGGCTAGGTATTGGGGAAGGCTCTGCGGCCTTATAGTTTTTACGATTTCACTTTTTAGTCTGATTCTCCCTCCTAGAAATCTTGAAGGGGTGAAGCTAAACTACATTTCCCTAATCGGACTTGCCAATTTGGTTATTGGATTTGTATTTCTCCGAATGAGTTGGCGCTCATGGACTATTAGGCAACAGTTCTACCTGATTGCGATTGTTATGGGTGCGGGACTTGCGGCTCTCGGGTATGCCTACGGGCCCGTTTACGGTCCGACTGAAATGTTGGTACTTGCTCCTGTAACCGGAGTGTGGGTGGGTGTCACTCAGCCTCGATTTACATCGCTTCTTGTTACTCCGATAATTGTTATCGATGAGATGGTACCGGTCTATTTCTATCACTTGGACTTGGTGCATTATTCAGTAACCACCGGAGTAGTAGTAGTTGCATTTATTGCTATATGTGAGCTGCTTGGGCGGTTTGTTTTAATTCTTAGGCGGGCAGAAGCCGAGGCCTTGGAGAAGTCGGATGCAATCCAAGCATTATTCGATACAAGTCCAGATGTCATTTCTTTACTTGACAAAAGTGGCACAGTTTTAAGAATAAATGATGTTGCGGCCAATATTATTGGTTCGTACGAAATTGTAGGCGTAAACCTTGTCGAAGGGGATTTGGTCCATCCAGACGACCGTTATTCATTAAAACAGGTACTTTCAGATATTGCAGAAGGAAAGTCTACTCAAGCACGGATTCGATTTCGGCTAAAAAATGTTGGAGCTGAGGCAACCGAAGGTGAGTGGGTAATATTTGAATCCAACATCCGCTCAATTGTTGCCCCGAACGGTGCTGTAGCTTCCATGGTAGCAATCGCGCGTGATGTGAGTGAACAGGTAGCACTAGAGGAACAACTCGAACAGGCTGTTCAAGTGGCCAATAGTGCAAACAATGCAAAGACTGAATTCTTGGCAAGAATGAGCCACGAATTTCGGACTCCTCTAAATGCCATATTGGGCTTTGGCCAGCTTTTGGAGCGTGACGAACTCGATGAGATGGCGGCAGATTCAGTCAAGCGAATAGTAAGTGCAGGCAAGCATCTGCTGTCTTTAATCAACGAGGTTCTCGATCTTGCCAAAATCGAGTCGGGTTACATTTCCCTTTCGATTGAAAATATAGAGATTGGTTCTGTAATAAGGGAAGTAATTTCAATTATGGAACCACTTGCAAAGTCACGTTCGGTCGTCATTAGGTCTGATAGCGAAATAAATAACGGGAATCATTTTGTGGTAGCAGATATTCAGAGATTTAAACAGGTGATGATTAATCTTGTTTCAGATGCGGTCAAGTATAACAATGAGGGTGGATTTATAGATATTTCTATATCCAATATGGGTGAGAAAACGAGAATTGAGGTATCCGACTCCGGCAAAGGGATTGCCAAGAAATATTATGACAAGGTCTTCGCGCCATTTGAACGTTTAGGTGCCGAGCAGTCGGCTGTTGAGGGAACCGGAGTAGGACTCTCTTTGTGCAAGAAAATAGCAGAGGCAATGAATGGCCAACTATATTTCACCTCGGAGGAAGGCAAAGGAAGTAATTTTTATCTTGAACTGCCTTCGTCAATGTCCGGAGGGAAGCCCAGCAAAGAGGATTGGAACGCCAAAGTCACCGCTCGGGAAAAGTCAGGCCCACATGGCCTTGCCGGGTCGCGAAAAGTGCTATACATTGAAGACAACGTGGCAAATATTGCGCTGGTTGAGCGTATATTTAAAGCCTGGCCTAGTTTGGAATTAGTAACGGCATCCCAGGGAAGCCTGGGGTTGGATCTTCTGTCTGCAGACCGATTTGACATGGTACTTTTGGACTTACATCTGCCAGATATTCAAGGCGACGAGGTGTTGCGTCGGATAAAGTCTGATCCAAATACTGCTGAGATCCCCGTGGTAATTCTAAGCGCAAGCGCCATGGCCTCAGACATTAAAGCATTGAATGATCAGGGAGCCGCCGGTTACCTGACAAAGCCGATTGATGTAAAAACGCTTGAGGATACAGTCAGATTCCACCTTGGAGAGACCATCGAACAGTCCTAAAGCGGTTATTCGTATTTAGATAACTCACTGGCGGAACCAAAAGACCACGTGGTCTCGAAACCTGTTTTTAACTTAGGTATTTAAATTATGGGACATGACTATCCTCCGGGTTGATGGTGCTTTCGGACGCGAACAGAAAGGACTTTAGAAGAAGTTTAATCAGCCGAATAGAGGTCAGTCCGATGTATGCGCACCTCGAATCAAGATGCCAAGGATGCAGTGAATGGGGCTTTTGAAGTCACGTGCCTGAATATGGGGCTCCGTTCCTTTCATCCTTGCAAGGATTCTAATCATTAGGAAATTTGCTGGCTTATGGTATCGTCACGTATCCGTTTGTCTTTTTACGGACCAGGGAATGACTCGTCAAAAATTCAGCCTATTGACAATTTGTGTCAAAGACCGTACAACGTAATTTGAAAATAAATGAATGTGGAGCAAGTAAGGCAGGTTGTCTATACCGACGGTTGCTTCTGTTTTATAGCTACAACTTTTTACCGAAAACTGGAGACGCAACAACCCTATTGAGCGAGATCTCGCAGATCGCAGAAGCCGAATCTCCTGACAGTGAACTCATTGCCCTAGGTCATGGTTATAAGTAATGCGGGGCAAAGCAGTTAGACGCCTCGAATTTTCCCAGCTACTCGGCGGGCTAAAAAGAAATTAATGCTACCTTGCAAAATTGTGCGTTTCTTGAACTGTCGTTATAGCTAATCGAAGTATAAATTTACGGCTTCAAATGAGGTGATCTTGATGTCATTTGATTAATTGATTGAGGTAAGCTTTTTGCAGTGTCAATAACTTCTACAGATGAGAGAATCGCGCCTGGCTACAAATGGGTGGTGCTTTCCAACACAACACTTGGCGTACTCATGGCCACAATCGATCAATCAATCATGCTGATAGCCTTGCCCGATATTTTCCGGGGTATACATATCGACCCCTTGGTGCCGTCGAACAGTTTCTATCTGCTGTGGATGATTTTGAGTTTTATGGTAGTTACCAGCGTTCTCGTTGTCTCACTGGGCAGGCTTGGAGATATGTTCGGCAGGGTGAAGATGTACAACCTGGGTTTTGCGGTTTACACGTTCTTTTCTCTGCTCTTGACAATTACATGGATGTCAGGTTCGGCTGCTGCTATCTGGCTGGTTGCCATGAGAGTGTTTCAGGGAGTAGGGGCCGCAATGTTGATGGCGAACTCGGCAGCGATTTTGACTGATGCATTTCCGGAGAATCAACGCGGCATGGCACTAGGGATAAATCAAGTCGCAGGAATCAGCGGTTCGTTTCTCGGGCTTGTTCTTGGCGGGATTTTGGCACCCATTCAGTGGAGACTTATTTTTCTGGTGTCAGTCCCGGTAGGACTCTTTGGGACACTTTGGGCCTACAGGAAGCTTAGGGAAGTTCCGAGGAGGATTGGTGCCAAGCTTGACTGGCCGGGAAATATCACTTTTGCTCTTGGGCTGGTCGGGATAATGGTCGGGATCACATACGGCATTCAACCCCACGGAAAGTCAACCATGGGATGGTCGTCTCCATTTGTAATCGCATCCCTTGCCATAGGAATTGGCTTGCTTGTAATCTTTGGCCTTGTCGAATCTAAGTCTGAGGACCCAATGTTTAAGCTTTCTCTATTTAGGATAAGAGCCTTCACTGCCGGAAGCATTTCTACTTTGCTGGCAAGTATTGGGCGTGGAGGGTTGATGTTCATGCTGATTATCTGGCTGCAAGGCATCTGGCTTCCATTACATGGATACTCTTTTGCAAATACCCCTCTTTGGGCTGGGATTTACATGCTCCCCCTTACTGCAGGTTTTCTTATTGCGGGACCAGTATCTGGAATTTTGTCGGACAAGTTTGGATCCAGGCCATTTGCCACCGGAGGAATGCTGGTGGCCGCACTTTCTTTTTTGTTATTAGAACTACTGCCAGTGAATTTTTCCTATCTCGCTTTTGGACTGTTACTTTTGCTAAACGGGTTAGCCATGGGAGCTTTTGCAGCGCCCAATCGAGCCGGCGTAATGAACAGCCTGCCGCCACAGCACAGAGGGGTTGGGTCGGGAATGAACTCAACTTTTCAAAATGCCGCACAGGTTCTTTCCATCGGAGTGTTCTTCACATTGATGATCGTCGGCCTTTCAGCCAGGCTTCCCTCAACCATGTACGAAGGGCTAGTTAATCATGGCGTCCAACCAAAAGTTGCCACTGATGCATCGCACCTCCCCCCGGTTTCGATGCTATTTGCAGCATTTCTCGGACAAAGCCCAATAGAGCACGTAATCGGGAAACAAGAACTTGCCCGTTTGCCCAAAAAGGATGCAGCTACGCTTGTGGGAAACAGTTTTTTCCCTTCGTTAATTTCGACTCCATTTGGAGATGGTCTGAAAACAGCGTTTGACTTTTCCATAATTGCCTGCCTTGTGGCCGCCGCCACCTCATGGATGAGAGGCGGAAAGTATCATTTTAAAGAAGATGATTTAGCTTCCATTGGCAATAGTACTTAGGTCTAGGAATAGAAAACTTAGCAAATTAAATTTCTCGGCGTTATTTATTATTTACTCTAAAGAATTGTCCAAATTAATTGGCACTCGATCCGTAATCCCAAATTAGATTGGCTTCTACATCCTCGCTAAATAGAAATTTAGCAGGATTTTTCTTTTCAATATGCCCTACCAGGCCATTGTAAATCGAGAATCCTACCAGCTGCTGAAGTTTCTTGGGAAATCCTTTAATGGTTTCTAAAGGGATCCCGAGTTGTTGGTTCTCCTGTTGGCGGATATAGCCTGCACAGTAGTTCATGGCTATCCCGGTTCTAGTTTCATTTGTCTGGTTGGCACCTCCACCGTGCCAGAGACTACCTACCCAGACTAAGACACTCCCTCTATCCATCACTGCCGGAATTGTCTCATAACTTTTAAAGGGATCAGGTGAGTGGTCTTCTAAGTGAGTTTTGGGAATTAATCGAGTTGCACCATTTTCTTCGGTGAAATCAGAGATTGCCCACATGGTATTACAAATAATCGGCGGGTGTGGTTTGGGAATAGGAATTAATTGATCATCAGAATGAATTGGCTGTGCTTTTTCGCCCGGACCAATAGCAATGGACGAAAGTGATGAAACCAACAGACCATTTCCCAAAACCCCTTCAACTACTTTGAGAATGTCATCCTGAATGGGAATTTTTTCAAATGTTTTTCCGTAAGCCAACAAATTGTATGCTCGAGTCGTCTTGGCACCTTCGAATAGGTTGTCGGAAGGTTTAATGTTTAGTCTCTCAACGAGATCAGCAAGTGAATTCTCAATTTCTGCTATTAGTTCGTCTTCAATAACATCCGGTATTACGGCCCAACCTTCATCGCTAACAAGTCTTATATACTCTTTTACCTGTGAGTCTGTTAACTTAGCCATTTAATCCAACTTTGCAGCATTGCCATTTCATTTGTCTCCCACATTCTACCAAAATTGACCTGATACTGCTTGGAGCGGACCACACTTATTGAACCTTCAACAAAAATTTGAAGCTAAATTCTCCGCCGATAGCTAATACTTCATAATTCCTTATCCGTAGCGGATATATAGAACCATAATTTTGTTGGCTTTAAGCGGCAGATCTAATGGCGTTGTATGTGGTGAATGGGTTTATTGAAAAATGGTGCTAATACGCAAATATTAAAACTAGCAGCAAGGATCGGCAGAACCCCTATGATGGCCAACCATAGCTGGCCAAATAAAAGTGCTAGCACAATTAATATGACACCGAGTCCCACTCTCGCCCACCTGCCTGCTGTGGTTTCCATGAACTTTACTACTCGCATGGCGTACCTCCTTTGCATCTTGATACCTTTAGGTATACGCCATATTCAACATAAATGTAACAACGCCTATTCCCATTGAGATTTCGCTTCTGGCTAATGTGGAAACCTTGCGCCAAGCGGCGTTTTGAAGCTTTAAACCGGATCTCATTCAAGTTGATTCCTCTTGTCTGGATTGTTCGACGTTGTAGAAAGATTACAGTGAAAAACAATTCGCGCTAAGTTTGATTTAGGCAGGGAAAGCGTTTGTCCATGCCTATAGCTAATATCTACTAATGTCAATACCTCACCCCTTATGATCGTAGGCACTTCTATCACCGTTGAAATTGGCAATAATGCCCTTCTCTCAGACGCATCTTTTGTGGTGGGAACTGGGGAGAAAGTTGGCTTGGTCGGGAAAAATGGAAGTGGCAAGTCATCATTGATTTCTGTATTGGTAAATGAGGCCAGTTCACATCTACGTTTTCGTGGAAATGTTGCAATTAGGGGAACTTTTGGCTTTCTTCCTCAAGCTCCGGTTCCGGGCGGACTGGGGATGGAAGCTACCGGATTCTCCCACATTCTTTCTGCTCGCGGAATAGACGTGCTTGATGCGGCAATGGATTCAGCCAGACAAAATCTTGAAAAGGACCCTTCGGTGGAAAATGTCGCCCTCTTTTCTGATTTGGAGGAGGAGTACAGAGTCAATGGAGGTTACGAGGTCGAATCCACAATCTCAAGGCTTGCCGCAGGCCTTGGGCTTCGAGAAGAAGCACTACTGGATGACATTGATTCATTATCCGGGGGGCAGAGGAGGAGAGTGGATTTGATTCGAGTATTGTTTCAAGAGCCAGAGACCTTAATTCTTGATGAACCTACCAATCATCTGGACCTAGCTGCAAAGAAATGGCTCATGGATGAGTTGGAAAAATTTAAGGGAGCCATTCTCCTAATTAGTCACGACCTTAAGCTTCTGGATACTTCAATTGATAAAGTTCTCCATTTGAGAGGTGGGAAACTTCACGAATATAAAGGCTCCTATTCGAGCTTCATGGTGCAGGTCGAAGCCGATATTGATCAGCGTGAAAAAGAAGCTCTTCTCCAAGGTAAAGAGATTAAAAGATTAAGTACGTTAGCTGATTCGATGAGGGGTTCTACAAATAGGCGAGCTAGAATTGCGAAATCCTTAGATCACCGTGTCGAACGCTTGGAAGGGAAGCGTGTTGAAACCCTGAAGAGAGACAAAAAAAGGGTATTTAAGCTTCCCGTTCCCGAGCGTTCGGGAGTACTCCCAATTGAAGTCTCAGATCTCAGCGTAACTTATGGAGACTTAAAAGTTCTTAAAAACATTTCTATGGCCATCGAGCGGGGAGACAGAGTCGTAGTTATTGGAAGAAACGGAGCCGGGAAAACGAGTCTGTTGCGTTGTTTGGCAGGAGTTCAAAATCCAACCGGTGGCTCGATAAGGTATGGCGCGCATGTTTCGGTGGGATACTTTGCCCAAGAGCATGAACAATTGGACTACTCTCGGAATGTTCTAGACAACGTGAATGACAAGATTTTAAAAACCGAGACTGAACGCAGGGCGCTTTTGGGTTCTTTTGGCATAACCGGATCAATGGCTTATCAAATGCCCGAAACTCTCTCCGGAGGGGAGAGGGCAAAGTTGGGCCTCGCCATGTTGGGAGCCGGAGAAGCAAACTTATTGCTTTTGGACGAACCCACCAATAACTTGGATCCTGCATCAATTGAGGCAGTAGGGTTAATGTTAAATCGTTGGAGTGGAACCGTTGTAGTTGTCAGCCACGACAGGGCATTTGTCGAGGCGCTGGAGCCGACGCATTGTCTGTCTTTGCCAGGTGAGACTTACACATACTGGCAGGACGACTATTTAGATGAAGTCGAGCTGCGGAGATAGCCTTTAAAAGAGAGGGGGATCACAAAGTGCGTATTTTTCGCTTTAGGCAAACTGGGCGCCTATGGCAATAGATGGTTAACCTTGAGCAGCCAATCCGGTTTAAATGTAAATTAATACATTTGTCAAATAATAACGACTTCACATTCGGGCCATCTCGATTGACGGTATTGGCCTCTTTTTTGTAATTTGTGTCATTAAGGGCAGCTTGGTCACCCAACTGCCCTTTTAGATAAAGCAAGTGCGTCGAAACATGATTGTCTACGACGCACTTAGCTTCCATGTCTATCGGTTGTTAGTGCACTTCTTCGTGTACAGTTGCGCTTTGGCCTTGCGAGTCGGTTACCTGACGGTCAAACGTGGAGCTTTTTGATACTCCCATTTTCGAAATACCGAATACGACTGACGAGACTACGAATCCAGCGGCTCCTACTAGCATCAAAATCACACCCACTGTCGTGAGTCTGAAACCATGCCCTTGTGTGGTAATTGCCCAGTACATAACTGCACCTACTGCTACGGATATTGCACTAAAAACCATTCCAGTTAATCCCATATCGTTTCCTCTATTCTTGGCCCATCCACTTAGTCGATCTGGCCAATGTAGAGCGGAGCCCTTACTTAATAGACTAGCATAGAAATAGACTTCTAGCAAGCAATTTCTAGAATAAATGTACTATAATAAGAATATGACAGCTTGGAGCTTTTTAACTAACCATGCACGAGTTTTTGTGTCCGTTGCAAAAGACCCGGGAGCGCGACTTAAAGACATAGCCGAAATACTCGGCATAACGGAGAGAAGTGCGTTTGCAATTGTCAAAGATTTGACAGAGGCAGGATACATAGTCAAAGAAAAATCAGGCGGTCGTAACCGCTATCAAATACAACACCATCTCTTAGTTAACGAAGCGCTGATAAGGGAGCTTGCCGTAGGGGAATTTCTAGAAGCACTTGTTGGCCCGACGAATCAACCGGCATGAATTAATGGGCAATTAGCACGGAAGAGTCCAATAAAAGTCAGCGCAAGTTAAATAGTCACAGGTCCACTTGGACTGATAGATTTTACATAGAACTGATATATCACAGGTATGTTAGGAATTGTTTTTATTCACATATTCTATGTGAGCCTATACCTAAGATAGAGTTCACCTCACTGACTCGCTTACGGCTTGACCCGCATCAAAATGACCCGAATGCTTAATTTAGAAGTTTAGATTACCTCACGGTAATGTTGCAAAAATATCGGCAATTTGAATGGTCCCAACAATGTTTTTGGCAACATTTAACACATTCTGAGTATGTGGATCTTTAAAAAGAAATATCAAATACCTTGTTACCAGATTGCGGATTTTAGGCAAGTTGCCTTAGTCCAATGACATTTCCATCTAAATCTTTCGCGGTGGCCACGAGCAAACCTCCACCAACGTCCATTGGTTCCTGAACTATCTCTGCCCCGGCGGCAGCGAGTTTCGAAAGGCATTCAGCGATATCGGCAACATCGTAGTAAGTTACTTGTCCCGTCATTCCTTGATTGTGTCCTTGAGGAAGCAAACCAATTTCTTGATCACCTACGTGGAATCCAACATAGAAAGGCGAGTCCGTAGTCGGCTCCATTTCAAGAAGCGCACTAAATATGCCTTTTGCCTTCTCCACGTCCCTTACAGGATAGAGAACAGTCTTCGTTTCGACAACCATAATATTCTCCTCTCACCCTTAGGTGTATCATCAAGCTAATTCACCAGCCGCTTCAATGTTACCGCTTTTGCAAGATGGCTTGAAAAAGAATGATGGCACCCTGCGAAGCGAGGATGTTGGGTTCTTTAAGCTTCTAGGCTCCCAATAGACTTTCAACGCTTAAGCAATCCGCACCTATTGCGTGAATTCGCGAGTGACACACATTGGCCAACTGGGTCCGTCTAATTCCAAATGAAAATATTGGCGAAGCGAGCCATTTTTAGATTCCAAGTGCCAGTTGATCCGGAGCGCTAGTTATAAATTAGATCTCTGTGAACTTTTAACGCGAATCAAAGACGACTGTGGCAGTGAATATTCTCTTGATTAGTGTCGGTTCCAGCATTAGACAATGAATTTGACTACTACATCACTATTTTCCAATTGAAGATCCTATATAGGTAGTGTAAACGACCACATTTGATAAATAGTGATGGCTCTGGTAATCAAACGCTCCTCCACAAGTAACCAAATTTAAATCCGAACTCCCGTTATTCCCATAAACTGAGTTGTCTGGAAAGTTGGACTTTTGAAACATTTCCACATTGGTGACCGAGAAATGAGTCACAATTCCGTCGCTTAACCCTACTGAAACAATGTCGCCTAGACTTAGCTTACTTATAGAGTAAAACACTGCAGGGCCTTCTACGGAGTCAACGTGTCCTAAGATTACTGCCGAACCTTGCTGTCCTGGTGTAGCACCAAATCGATACCATCCCGGGATGTTCCAACTGGAGGGGACCTGAACCGTGCCGTCCGGATTTAGACCCAGCTGTGTTAGGTTCGCTGACAAGTTTATGCTAGGTATGTCGATAAAAAGCGGGATCGAGCGGGCAAGATACTTTGGCTGGGGCAAAGTAGATGTCGTCGACGACTGAACGGTAGTTGGTGTGGAAGATGTAGTGGTGGCAAAATGTGCTGCAATTGGCGGCGGGCCCTTTTCGCTTTGGAATGCAGCAGTGAACAATATGGTACTAACAGCTAAGAACAGAACCGTTATTGTGGCCAATAAGGCGTTAGTCCATTTGTTAAAAACAGAGCGGAGTTTTCTCAATGGCAGGCTAATGTTGAACTTTTTTAGAAACCGCACTTAATCTCGACCGCCTAAGAAGGACCATGGAGGTCAGGAAAGCTCCACCCAAAGCAGCAATTGCAAATCCGAAATAGACTATATTTAGATTCTTGCTTGATCCGCCGCCACCAGTGTTAGGTGCGCCAATGGGGATAACTGAAGTTGAGGTCGAACTTCCGGTTGAAGTAGTACTTGTAGGTCCAAGCGTTGTCGAAGAAGATGTGGTAGACGAAGAACTAGTAGTGGTCGACAGGAGGCAAGTTGGATTGGTTATTAAATTGTCATCGAGAGTAACCGCACCATTTTCCGCCAAGAGCCTCCCATTTACTGACGCCCCAGTCGTGGCGGTAATTGACGTGTAGGCAAGAACTGTTCCCTGCAATTTAGATCCCGTGCCTAATGTTGCAGAACTTCCCAATTGCCAAAAAATATTGCAAGGATTTGCGGAGTTTATAAGAACTATTTGGCTCGCACTCGCCGTGGTTAGGGTAGAAGCCATTTGGAAGATAAAGACTCCGTTTGGGTTTCCCTGTCCATCCAATGTAAGTGTGCCGGTTAATGAAAACGCACCGGATGGGGTCGAATAAATTCCGGCATCAAGAGTCAAGCCACCAAGGTTGGCAGGCTCAGACGTTGGACCTGATTGATTCGCAGCAGCCAAGTAGGCTGTAGTGGTATCGGCTTCAGCCTGATTTGCACTGTTGCCTTGGTATATTGTCCCCTGTACCAAACCCGGAGGAAATCCTGTCAAGGATGATGAAGCCGAATTTGTGAGACCTAGATTTTGGCTTAAAACTGATGCACCCGTATTTGTCACAGCAGTAGCGGCCACCACTGAATACGAGCCTGCAGTCCCGAGACCAACATTCTGGGCAGAGGTAGCATATGCTGGACTTTCTATGCTTAATCCGAGAAAAATTCCGGTCATAGCGATGAAAGCGGCGAAAATAAAATGAAAAATTCGAGTATGTTTTAAATGCCTTCTGGGAATTATTAGGGATTTGGCATTAAATTTATTTTTCGGGAACATTTATTAATTATACCACTTTACCTCGTATTTTACAAGAGGGAGTTTTTTAATATTAATTAACAAATGCTAATTAAAATAGTCTGGTATAAAAAATAAATATAATGCATAAAATTTAAAGATTTATGCCGCGATCATACTTCTTTCGGCAGTATTTTTTGCGCCCAAAAATCCAGGCAGACTGAACGAATGGGACATGCAAATTTGAGCTGAAAACGATCGAGCCAAAGTGACAATGACTTAGGAGACTTCATCGTTGGCAACAAGATTATGAAAATGCGAAACAAACGACCCTTTCGAGTGGTCTTTTACTTTGATGGTGAACCAACTTGTAAGTGGCCCTTTGTAAATAAGAACACCCGGTCATTAGCTGGAAATTACTTGAGTGCAAAATCATTTTAATAGAGCTTTGCCAAAGCCAGGCTAGAGCTCATTAGATAAATAGGCCGGTAACACAACTTATAGCCGCAAAACGATGAAGCGATAGAAACAGTGCAATTCGGAATGTTCAAATTGAAATAAATGGTTTGCTTAACTTTTTACGGCAAGAACCAAACTGGTTAATTAATGCGAATATGAAAACGTTCTTAGATTAGTTTGATCAAAATTCGCAACATTCCGGTATGGCCAGATGACTCGATCCGTTCTCTTTTAGCCTTTTCTATTATTTTGAGTGAGCTTAAACTATTTGACCATAGATAATATGATAAACTAAGTTCATGACTAAGTCCGTTGGTATACATGAGGCAAAGACCCACTTTTCAGAACTGGTGGAAGATGTCATGACAGGAGAAGAGGTAATCGTTACAAGGAGAGGATTACCCATAGTCCGCCTCGTTGCTATAAAGGGTGAGTCAAAGAAAACTTTTGGTATTGACATCGGCAAATTTGAGGTGCCAGAAAACTTTGATGCTCCCCTAAGTGATGAGACCCTCAATTTATTTTTCCAGTGAAATACCTTTTAGATACCCACGTATTCCTTTGGTTACAAAGTGATCCTAAACGCTTAGGCTCGAGTATCAGTCGTCTTGAACGACCTGATTCGGAACTTCTGGTTTCAGCGGCAAGCGGTTGGGAAATAGCAATTAAATATGAAATCGGCAGACTATCATTACCAGAGCCGCCAGAACGTTATGTTCCATCACGCGTCAAAGCAATTGGTGCCCTTGCACTACCAGTTGAACTTCGGCATGCTTTAGCAGTTAGCACCTTGCCGCCAATTCATCGCGATCCATTTGATCGAATCCTTCTATGTCAAGCAAAGGCTACTAATGCTATATTGGTTACCGCTGATGAAACAATGGATCAGTACTCAATTCGAACGTTATTGATTCCAAGCTAAGCGTTCCCTTCGTTCATCTTGGCGTCAGGATATCACCAGGATCCATGGCGAGAAAACTGCCCTAGCTCCGACAGAAATCGGAAGAGATATCAAATGCAAAGGAGCCGACTCTCTCGAACCGGCTCTTTGCATTTTCTTTTTTTAAGTGGCGGGGGTTGGATTTGAACCAACGACCTTCGGGTTATGAGCTGGATTTTGCCCATATTGAACGGTGTTGGTGTCCTTCAGATGGTGCAGCTGACCTCGGATAACACTGGTCTGTAATGTTAATGGATGCCGAATGATTGTCGATACTTCTACCGGATCCGGTAGAAGATCCGGTAGAAGTATCATGCCGATAGGAGGCCGGTCTCTACAGCCCTATCGCATCTCTTCAGATGTACTCGGTGCTCGTGTGGGGTTATGTCCTTTCTGCCGCGTAAACCAGATCCTTGGCCGCTCGCCCCGCCCTCTTCGCGTCCGCAGTCGACGAAGGAAGGTGAGTGTATCCTGCTTTGGATTTCATGCCGAGCAACACCTCCAGCCGCTTTGCAGCAGTTGCGTTCGCCTTCTTCAACAGGGACGCCGCCTCAAAATGGCTCTCCCCATGAGAGTAACTCCCGAGGCGGGCGCAACAGATCACGTCCGCCGCAGCGATTCCCGCGTGGACACACATGGTCACATAAGCATCGGTGACATCATCTGAAAGCGAGTCCTCTATCAGCTCGGCAGCGGCCAGAAATTGTTTGGCCTTCGCCAATCGGCCGGAACGAAATTGTGCACTGCACGGTTTCTCGGCCATCACTTTGCTCCGATCCGTCTTTGCAGCCAGGCTCGCTGCCCACAGACAGTCAGACCCTTAGCCAGCACTTCGGCGAATAGGCGTTCTTCCCGTCGTGCAGATAGGTCGCCCACGCTGAACTCTATCGGGCGGGCGTCGTTCCCAGTCCATTTCGAGATGTTGACTGTCAGGTCGGCCACCTGTGCGTCCCACTCGTCGTCGGGCGAGTCGTCCGGGCGGACCAAGAGCAAATCGACGTCGCTTCCAACACCGGCTGTGCCCTCTGCCATCGAACCGAACACCGCCGCGTACATAGGCGGAAAACGCCACGTCTTTAGACGCTCCTCGATCCGGGAAAGCAGAGTCGCACGTTGCCGAGCGAGTTCCAGGATCGGGCCTGCGGCCAGATGATCTCTGTTGAAGCGGTACAGGTAAGCGTTCCCGGCTTTTTCGGATAGAACGATGCCCTGTGCGCAGAGCCGGCGAAGCGCTTTGCGGATTCCGTCCTCGGAGACTTGCGGCAACATCCGGTGAAGCTGCCCGGTTGTGAAAGTCGCGTCCGACTGGGATAGAACTGCGAGCACATCACCGTCGAGCGTTGGTGTCACGACTGCTAGAGGACGTTTTGCATCCATGTTTCCTCACTTAGGCTCACAGCGCAGCGATCACTCATAATATCGATGATAGTATACCTACCTCGGTTATCATCGATATAGCTGGATTATTGTCGGGGGTAGTACTTGGGTGGTGGCGTCGGATGTGATGGGTTTTCCGAGGACGGATCATCTGTTGTCGAGAGCGCTCGACTTCACGGACGTTATTGGGATACTCGTTTTGATGACGATGCTATGGTGTCTTGACGGTTTAACTCTATTGATGTATTATTGAGTCATGAGTAAACGCAAGACGACGTACTATATCGACGAACGAGTTCTCACGGCCACCAAGTTGACTGCTGTGGCGACACACCAGACGGAAAGTACTCTCGTCGAAGATGCCCTACGGTCATACCTCATCGATGAGGGTAGGGCTGAAGCGGCACGAGCTGATCTGCGGTCGCTTCTAAATGAACTTCGCCAACGACCTGAGCTGAATGATCTCGATGATAAAGCCTCGTTGGCGATTGCGGTGGAAGAAGTCAAAGCTGCCCGCAAGGAACGGCAAAAAGGGCGGCGACCAAGCCGCGCTGCTGGGTGAGTGGCCCGCTTCGAGCGGTCGCAGATGTCAACGTACTGGTATCGGCAGTGCGGACACCGGGAGGACTGTGCGGAAGACTGGTTGATGAAGCACTTGCGGGACACTGGCGACTCGTCATGTCAATGCAGCTTATTGAAGAGTTGGAAATGGTGCTCTCGAGACCGGCGTTCCGGGATCGATTGGGCGACGAAGCTATCGCACGGTTTATCTTAGGATTGGTAGCGATAGCCGAACTCGTAGACGATCCGCCACCGCCAAAAACGCAAATCTGTCGGGATCCCGACGATGACTACCTTATCTCCCTTGCTCATGCTGCTGGAGTCGATGCGCTGGTATCAGGCTACCGCGATGTCCTTGTGCTCGATGAGCCGAAGCATCCGATCTGTACGCCAGCGATTTTTTTGGCGAAAATAGGGGAAACGGGCGATGCCTAATTTCAAACCGCGCAGCGCATTTCATCACCCCCCTTAATCGAAATACTTTGAACAAGATTGTCAAAGATAGTAGCCGAAACCATCCGGAGTTCCCCCCATAAAACTAAACATGTCCTGGAATTGAGCACGTTCTGAGGTAACCATTCACCTCCCTGCGCATCCCACCGGCAACCAAAATCAATGGTGAACTGATCCATATTCGTTGAATTACCCTGTAGTTGATAGCGCACTAAAGTAGCCAGCATCAATTTCGGCTAAGCGGGAGGATTTTCAGTAGTTTTTCGGGTAAATCGATCGGCTATAAGTTAGACGATCCTTGGTTAGGTTCGAGTAGGGATCCAGGCACTACCCATGAAAAGTGCTGTTAGCGCTTCGATCGGTCGGACCTTGTGTTTGA
>JAJYDO010000028.1 GCA_021777355.1 Actinomycetes bacterium
TGAAGAGAACTTGAACTCTCCTCCCATCTCGAATGCCCCTACGCCAATTACCTCGGCGACGGGTCTAATTGTCGAACCTACAATATTTCCCGGGCAAGTACCAATTAATCAATCGCCGGGCTACTCTCCTGTGCAAAATCCAACAATTGATACGTTTAATAGCCCAACTGGTAATCCCAACTATCCAAGCCCTGCGCAACCTGCCGCTAATTTGCAGTCCCCCAACACGCCCCCATACTCAAATTCGCAGCCAATGTATCCTGGGGGGCCACTTGGACCAAACTATCTTCAATCCCCGGCCGCGGCCGGCGGGAAGCAAAAAAAGAATTTAATTTATGTTGCCGCAGTTGTTGCATTAGTTGTGGCGTATATGGTGATTGCAGGAGTTGCCAAGCTGCCTCCCTTTACAAGATCCACCTCCACAAATGTGTTGTTACCCACCACTACCACTAATGGGAGTTCCTCTTCGGGCAATTCTGGATCGACCACAACGTCGCCTGGTTCCACAAATCAGTCAACTGATCTGTCTAAGCTGCAATCCTACATTCCCCAGTCCCTGCAGCAGGCAGGCGGCTGCCGTCAATCCTCGACAGAAAAATCCGGAGCAGTTGTGGCCATGGACTGCACTGTATCATCTTCGGCCAATATTCCTCTAAGCGAGGCAGTTTATTTCATTTTTTCGTCGAATGCGGATCTTTACAGCTATTACGATTACTTGCTTACTAAATATGGCGTTACTCAAAATCAGTTATCTTGCTCGAATTTCGCATCATTTGTTTTGAACTGTGAAGAAGAATATAGCGTGGGTGGAACGAATCGCGGCCGTGTCACTGAAGTCACTTACCAGAGTCAGCCATTTGTGATTGCGACCGTCGACAGTCAAAATATCGTGATTGCCAGCATTGGGCCTCTTAATGCTAAAGGAAACAGCTTGGTCAATTGGTGGCAAACAAGCGGAAATTGGGATTCCAAGTTTTGATGTATTTGGCACAACACTTAGCCACTACTTTCGCTGGATGTAATTGTTAAGCACTGAGTACTTGTTAAATAGCATCTAAGCTCAATCGCAAAATTTTCCACTTGCAATTCGCAAAAGATAAGCATATTAATAGGTTTTTAAGCGCATAATGCTGCTGTCAAATATTTAAAAGGTCAATTTAGTTCACAAATGGTAAAATTCAAAGTATGACTCAGCTAAATGCGATTATGCCTGGTGGCGGGATTTCCCGAAGATCCTTGCATATTTTTATTCTCGCTGATTGCTCTGGATCCATGAAAATAGACGGAAGAATGCAGGCACTGAATTATGCAATTGCCAGCATTACTCCTCAGCTTATTAGTTGGGAAAAAGAACAGGAACAGGCACAGATATTTATAAGAGCAGTTGCATTTGCAGATAATGCCACTTGGCATATCCAAACTCCTGAACCTATTGCCACTTTTAATTGGCCTCCTTTAAACCATGTGGAAAAAGGACTCACTGCAATGGGGGAAGCAATTAGATTAGTCGCCGATGCACTTTCGCCTGAGAAATTCGAACCTAGGGCTCTGAGGCCTGTAATTTTATTAATTACCGACGGAAAGCCTACGGATATCGATCAATTTGAGATAGGTATTAAAGAGCTATTTTCCAATCCGGTTGGGAAAGCTTCCATCAGGCTAGCGATTGCAATAGGACAGGGCGCCAATTTTAGTTTTCTAAACAGATTTATAAATGATGCGGATATCCCCGTCATGGTGGCAGAGAATGCCGACCAGATAGTTGTCAAGCTGACGGCGGCAACTTTGGCAATTTCGAAAATGTCCAGTATCGGAAGTGATCGAAAAGAAGTAGCTGAACAGGTGATTATGCCTGAGGCAAATGAATTTGGTGTTGGGGATGAAGGCACAATCGTCTGAATCCACGTTGGAGCAGCAGTGGTACATAGAAACCGCCTGCGTGCGAGGAATATTCCATGACCGAAATTCTATGCCCTTGCAAGATGCAGTATTGAGTTTTGGTGATCTCTACAGCAAATCGGGTCCACTTATTCTCTCTGTAGCCGATGGGCACGGCGACATTATTCACTTCAGGAGCGCCTCAGGTTCACAAATGGCAACTGAAGTAGCCCTTGAAGTATTCCAAAACTTCGTACCCGAGATCAAAGCTCTTGAAGCAAAAGAAAGCAGCATTAGCGCAATTGAACTCTTCGTTCGACAGAATGTGGTAGAAGAAGTGGTTTCTAAATGGAAACAACATGTGAGGGCAGATTTGGACGAAAACCCTTTTGATGAAAGCGAAATAGAATCCATGCATTCCCGGCCAGCTATTAATTTCAACTCAAATCCTACAATTGCATATGGAACTACTTTGTTGTCAGCATGTGTCGTGGGGAAATTAGCTATTATGATTCAGATTGGAGATGGGGACATAGTAGTTCTACATTCTGATCAAACCGTAACTACTCCGATTCCAAGAGATCCTTTCCTGGTTGGCGGCCAAACTACTAGCCTGTGCCAAAGGAATCCTCAAAAAGACTTTCATGTGGCAGTGATCGATTTAAGCGTCACGCCAATAGATCTAATGCTATTGGCTTCAGATGGATTTGGAAACTCACAGATCGAACAAAACTGGCATCACAATGTAGCAACTGATATAGCAACATTTTCTAAAACATATGGCATCGAATGGGTAAGTCAAAACTTGCCATTATGGGCTGCTCAGTGTGCTTCGGCTAACGGAAGCGGCGATGATACAACCATTGGATTGGTGCTGTCCCAGTCAATATTTGACTGCCAAGAGGAGCAAACTTAGGTGAGCTTTTTGCCAGGAACTTCAACAAACGGTTTACTTTACCCCCAAGTTGGAGACGAGGTTAAAATGGTTCGGACCAATACTTCTATCCGCATTGAATCTAAAGTCGCAGAAGGGGGTCAAGGCGTCGTCTTCAGGGGAGTAGATAAAAATGGTCACGATCTAGCAATCAAGTGGTATAAGAAAAATAAATACCTCGAAAGACAGTACCGATCAATTGAAAACTTAGCAAGCCACAGCAGGCCGCATAAGGCTTTCGCATGGCCGATCGATATAGTTCTCCACAGCAACGTATTCGGCTTCGGATATGCGATGGTTTGGGTAGAGGCGAGGTTCATATCCTTGGTCGAAATGCTTAAGCAGAGACTTCAACCTGACTTTAGGACACTGATTTCAATTGGAACAGAGCTGGTTGAAGCATTTTCGACATTACATGCAAGGGGGCTTTGCTACAAAGACATTAATTTCGGAAATCTATTGGTTGACCCTAATACCGGTGAAGTTGCCATAGTTGACAACGACAACATTGCCAGTGAAGTTACAAAGCAAGGGATCAAAGGAACGCTCAGATTTATGGCACCGGAATTAATTACTAATACTGCAGCTCCGTCTACTGTTACTGATTTGTATTCACTTAGCGTCTTTTTATTTTATCTATATATGCACGGACATCCGTTGGAAGGCCAGCGAGTCAACGTCTCATATACCTGGGAGCCCGGGCAGAATATTTCTGAAACTACTTTGGCAACGCATTTTTTTGGGGAAGATCCTATTTTTGTTTACGATCCATGGGATGTTTCCAATCGGCCGGACTATGACAGCCCAATAGTAAGGTGGTGGGACATCTATCCGACATCTTTCAAGAATGTTTTCATTAAAGCATTTACCCAAGGTCTCAAAAACCCATCACTTATGACTAGGGTAAATGAAACCGAATGGAGAAACGCTCTTTATAGGCTAAATGATCAGCTGTCAATCTGCTCTTGTGGGGCAGCAATATTTGTGGATTTCGAACAATGCAATAAAAAATGCTGGAACTGTGGAAACATTCCTGCCCTGCCTTTTACTATTTCAACTCCATCTGGGATCAGTGCACTATCTGAAGGGTTCAAATTAACCAAGCACCACATTTATAAAGACTTCAAATACAGAGAAGTTATAGGTGCCACGGAAAGACATCCCAGCCAACCTGATCAACTTGTTCTGAGAAATACCTCAAACATGACTTGGTCAATTGAACCAGTCGGAGAAGAACTAAAAGAAGTCAAACCCGGCCAACGAATGCTCATTAGGCCTATGAGAATGTCGATCGGCTCCGTGATAATTGAAATTTCTAGATAAGTACCTCTTTGTTGATAATTAGTGGCAATCAATTTATAAATGTCCTAAGATTTAGAAAGTGGAGGTGCTATGAATGGGTTGACAGTAACTTGTCAAGGAAAGACATTAAGTCTAAGTGCAGGTCAAGTAGCTATTCTTGGTCGAGGTCAAGTCAATAGCTTAGATATTAATGATCCTCGCGTTTCAAGAGAGCAAGTAAAACTGTCTTGGGGGTCAAATGGGTGGATGTTTGAAAATATAGGAAAGTCACCCGCCTATATAGTTGGAAATCTTGTGACTCGTCAGATGATTACTGAGCCATTTGACATTCAGCTTGTCGACAATAGTGGCCCAGTTCTAAGCTTTTTTCCAGAACAGATGCCAAACCAACAAGTGCCTGCACCTAGTGGCCAAACAGAGACAACTCAATCTCCTCAAAATATTCCAACGGCAATCGCCGACACTGCAGCTAATGGCACGGACAATCAGCCTGGTATTCCACCAGGATTTGTTCCACAACAAGGAAATCCACAAGGCGTTGTCCCTCAACCGGGATTTGTTCCACAACCTGGCGTGCCTCTAGGCTTTGTTCCACAACCGGGCTTTGTCCCTCAACCTGGAGTGCCGCAGGGATTTGTCCCGCAGCCTGGTTATCCCCAAGGGTTTGTCCCTCAACCCGGATTTGTTCCACAACAGGCATACCCACAAGGTTTTGTTCCGCAACCGGGATACCCCCAGGGATTTGTCCCGCAAAATCGAGTGGCTTCCAATGCCGAAGTTGTGACCAAAGAAGTTCTTAACATCTTTTTCCCATTCAAAGCTTGGATAAAAAACAAGGAGTTATTTGAACTGCCTCGCATATTGGTTGCCATTTACGGGCTTGCCCCCATTGCATTCTTGGCAATTTTCCTCTCGACCAGTGGAGCTACAGTCGGTCAATTTAGCTGGGCTTTTTCGCTGTTTTTTGCACCTCTTTGGGCAATTATATTTTGGTTTATCATCAAGCCTGGGAAAATTACGGCTAAAGGTTACGGCTATATAGCAATCGTATTAGTTGCTGAGATTGTTCTTTGGGGCGGAGCTGGAAGCTCAATAGTGGCGAGCTTGGAAAAGGCCACCGGCATAACCAGCCTTACGAATCCTTTCTTAGACATTATTAGTCCCGGAATTATAGAAGAAGGAACTAAATTATTACCGGTTATTATCATTGCGCTCTTAAACATTAAAAACAAAGAGTTTGGTGTTAAGTTCTGGATGTACTTAGGTTCGATTTCCGGAATCATGGCAGGAACACTTGAAGCCCAAGGTTACATTTCAAGCTCGGTACAGATCTTCCCTATTGCAGTAACTACCCCAAGCGGTCAACAATTTCAACAAAACTTTGCCGGAGTTGACATCACCGGGTTGTTCTTAGTCGCCTTTAGAAGTTTAGATGACGCCTTCTCGCATTCAATATGGGTTGCTATTTCCGCGGCTTTCGTCGGATTAGCAGTAGCGTTCCCAAAGAGAAAAATTCAGTTAATACTGGGCGGGTTAGCAGTCCCGGTTATTCTGCATGCACTAAATGATTATTTTACTTCGCTAAATTCATCTTTTGGCAGCTATCTCTGGTTAGGCATCCAAATGGTGTCGGTCTTTCTTTTCTTGTCATACACCGTTTCACTTACCTCAATTGAGAGATCAGTAAAGCATTCGGCGCTATTTAGAGGGCAATCGATCTATATGGATGAACCATCGGTTCAATCCGAAGAGCAAAACGAATGACCAATTACTTCCGGAACATTTGAGAAACTTATCATTAAGCTTTGACAAACTCTGTGGTAACTTACGAAACTCTAGCGGATACAATAATCTCGACTTTCACACTATTGGCAATATAGACAGATTTTAGTGTCACCCTAAAATCCTTTCACCCTCTTGAGCGTGACATTTAAGTTTTGCAAGAAAAATAATGTGTAGCCATGTCAAAATTCCACCAGAGGCGGGTCGCTTGCATAATCAGCAATTATAGATGTAAGAAAGGTAAACAACACTAAGGCCCAATGGCAAGATCGTAGAATTGATTTAAATATAGTGAATGCAATTACGAGTGGTGAGAAAATGATCCCTCATGTAATCAAATTGCCAACAATTAGTGGCAAGGGAATAGCCTATATCTCCAGTAGATTTGAAAAACAATATTTCCGGCCTGAGCAAACTAATAGAGTCCAGATTAGACTTGAACCATATTTCGATAAAGACTTAGGCTGTTTAGGTATTGCATTCTGATATAGGAGGACAATTGCTTGGCACAGCTAGTATCAAGGCCGCAAAATATTTGCTCAAAAATGGGCTTGGAGTAACTGTCTGCGGACTAGCAGTAATAATAAGTTCTCAGGTGCGAATAAAGTGGATTAACAGAAAGAATGCGCCGCCTCGCCCTGAACTTAGTTATGAGCGGCAAATGAGCACAAGCCTTTTTGTTCGGTTTGCAAATATGGGATTTCGACATACTCAGTACTTAAAGTCCGAAGTCCATTACAAGCGTGTCGGGCTATTCGGGATAGCAATGGCATCTCTTGGCGCAGTCCTTTGTTTAATGTCTTTTTGCTTCTTTATTTTCAGTTTGTAAGATTTTAATCAATGGAAGAAAGCATTCTGCCATCCCAGTAATATTGTCAACCAAGCAACGCCAGATCGGCAGCGTGATCATTTAAAGTGCATAATCGCGCCAATGAAATCGCAGGGAATTTCCTACTTTAGAGTTAGGCATATCTGGAAATGGTTACTTGGGATTTATGGTCCTAAAACATATTTTCACTGGAGAGTAGCTGCAAATTCTCGAAGCCTCTCCAAGCTTTGGTTCCATCCAACTTCCATTCCACTTAGATATTGCGGAGCACAAAGGCGTGACCGAGATCACCTCTATCGTGACGGCTAGTGCCGTTGTGTCCCCCAAGTCTTCAAATTCAATGTTTTGACGAGTGGTAATAAGCACCTCATTATCTTCTCCGATAGGCGAAGAGTCAAAGACTATCCGTTTGTGCTCATCAAATTCAACATATGTCCCCATCATTGGGTACTTCTTGCCGGTTGGACCTTCAAACACAATGTATATGTGACCGCCCAAGACTGGATCTGCCTCGCAAATTGTGGTCGTAAACATATCGGGCCCCCACCAATTTGCCATTCTTTCTTGATCGGTCCAGCAACTCCAAACTTTTTCTATGGATGCAGATACCACTTTGGTAAATTCAACTTTCTTTCCCACCCAACTCTCGGCATTATTGTCCATTTTCATTCTCCTTAATTAAATAAGCTTCAAGCTGGTCTAGCTAGGTCACCATAAAGTTTTTGATACTCCTAAGCCATTTATCGACCTCGTCAAATCCTTGGTGGTCCAGATGATAAATGCGATTCTGGGCCTTGACCTCATACCAAACGAAGTTTGCATCGAGCAGCACCTTCAAATGCTTCGAAGTCTGGGGTTGTCCCATATTGAGAAACTCGGCTATTTCATTGACACTCAAAGGTTTGGTCGCAAGTAATTTCAATATCCTCTCCCGCTTTGGTTCAGCCAAGACTTTAAAAGGTGTCATTACCATCTTTCTAATATATCCTTCCAGATATATACGTTTCAAGCAATATTCAAAGAAATTCTAAACTGGTCCGTTTCATAGATGCTGCAATGCCTGGTGAATGGAATAAACGCCTACATTCTTCCGGCCTAAAATCGCATTCTAGATCTTGGCCAAACTAGAACAATAGGTTCCCTGCTTGAATTTCCACGACTATTCCACCTGGCTTCAAGTCATGATGTTTTTTTCTTTTTGAGACTTTCAGTTCAAAATAAGAGCTTTGGGATCGGTTCGCAACTATCTCCTGGTATGACTAATGGGTCTCTCCCCCAGGGTCTTAAAACAGGTATTTAAAATATATTATGTATTGACATAATATAACATGAAATATATTGTAATTAGCTCAGAGGAAAAGGAGTATTAAATGACTAGATCGAGTTCACTCAGGGTTTTAGACTTTGGCGAAAAATACAAGCTGGTGCGTTATGGAGACAATCCAATAGGTTCTATGGTGAGCCTGCCCTCGCACATGCGCATTGTCGCCTGGCTGGATCCTGCAATAGATGCAAAAGGTTTTGACACGAGGTCTCTTTACGTTGAGAGGTACTGGCTTCCGGTACTTGGACCATCTGCTACTTGGCTTGTAAGGAAACTTTCGGAAGTTCTTACTCCAACTCGATCCGAAAGTGAAAGAGTAGTCGAGCTAAGCCATTTGGCTCACAGCATTGGATTAGGCAGTCCAAGTGGACCAAAGTCTCCTTTTAAACGTGCTCTTGAGAGACTTGTAATATTTGGAGCGGCAAAACTGATGCCTGGCAATACTCTTGCCGTTAGAAAAAAACTGCCGCCTTTAAGCACAAGACAAGTGGCCCGACTTGGATATCCCCTGTCACAAGAGCATGCAAAAGACTTCCAATCCTATCTCCAAACCAACCGACAGCCCCTTTCTTTGCGGGCTAGCGCATTGGCTAAGTGTCTATTAGAAACAGGAGACAGCTTCGACCAAGCCGAAAGACAACTTTTGCTTTGGGGATTTCATCCAAGTGTTGCCCATGAGGCATTAATGAATTGCATTTCTTAATCAAATCTAACTGTTACAGAAAAATACAATTTCACACATTGGACTCCTGTCAATTTTTTCATCTCTGATACTTTGTCACTTTGGCTTAATTGATTTGGTTTTCAGTGAGTTTCCATCTTGCCACCTCGCCAAAGTCCAGATCAGATCCGAAAGTCGATTTAAGTACGGGATTACTTGAGAGTCGGAAAGTGACGCCTTGACCGCCATTCGTTCGGCACGTCTTATTATTGTTCTGGCCAAATCAAGAATTGCTCCTACCTGAGTCTCGCCGGGAACTACAAACTCCTTAGGCATTTCAAATCGCTCGCTAAAATCATCAATAAGTTTTTCAAGTTTCAATACCATCTCGGGAGTCACTTCATCCGACCCCGGGGTTTTAGGCTTTTTTGCACTCGGCACAGTTGCAACATCTGCCATTAATATCCAAAGATCCCTTTCAAGATCTATCAGGAGTTCGTTTAATTCTGAGCTTTCAGTCATGGCTCTGGCCAGTCCTAACATCGCTTGGGCTTCATCAATATCACCATTGCATTCGATTCGCGGACTTGCTTTAGACACCCTCGACCCCCGGTAAAGGGACGTTTTCCCAGTATCTCCCTTTTTGGTGTAGACCTTCATATATTAAGTGTTGCACTTTTTCAAACTGTAAAGAACAGTTCCACAACTCCACCACTCTACGTGGCCTTAGAGAAAGTGAGTTAATTAATAATACCAGTTAGTTCCAGATTCGAAATAATTTATAGCTTTTAAGCTGCTGGTTTATTGGCACTTTAAAAATAAGTTACTCATGGTAACCACGAAGGGTAGTTTACTATTGACTGACATGGCAGTAAATGTTTAACTCGACTGGATTGTTTCAACTACCAAAAGGAGACCTATGAAATTTAATTTGTCATCATTCCTACGACTTCTGCCATTAGCGCGCATGAAGTTTATTCGGACATTGAAAGTTACAGGTGCACTTCTGCTTGTCGGCGCATTAGGAACCGCATGTGCCGCCACGCAAGGAGTAAGCGTCCCGGGATCCATTCCTCCTAAAACCGTGGCAATTCCCTCCGGTTCACAGATTGGCACGGGAATTGTCCCAATGTCGTGTCAATTGCCGATACTTGGGAATACAACCTTCATTGTCTCAGGCACCGGTGCAGTTACTACTGCGCTTGGTCCAAACCAACAGTTTTACTTGACTGATGTTAGAGGTTCTCTAGAGGTTCCAAGTGCATTCATGTCGTTGGCCTCCTTGGTTGGAGCTACTACGGTTTCTGCATCCGTGACCACACTAAACATAGATGCCACGAATGCGACTCCGGCAGTTCTAAACGCTGCGGCCACGCCGATTACTATTACCAACATTCCAGTTGTTAATAATCAATCCGAGACAGTTACTGCACCTCCAAATGGATCGCTCAATATCGGACCATTCACCGCAGGAACATCAGGATTAGCCTCGCTTTCCATTGGAAATGTCGCGGTGACAATCACCCTTTTGAACTCAAGTGGAGCGACGGTTTTATTTCCTTTGACAATAACGTGTTCTGCGCCATCTCCGACTGTCGTGCTTGTCGGCCTTACGATTAATTCGAGTCTGCCGTCAACTCCACCTTCAGAGATAACCGGAGTTAACGCAACAGCATTTACAGTTCCAGTTGGTTATGTCGAGGGAAGCCTCAATGCCCCACTCTCGTGCAATGTAAGTGGAATAGGGACTGTCACTTTAAACGGAACACTGACTGCCGAGCTTCCGGCTTATTTGCCAGCAGGCCAGCCTTTCTACTTCCAAGATGCAAGCGGATCGTTGGTTATTCCAAAGTTTGATATCGACTATCTAATCTTAGAGAATCCGACAGCCGTAGCAATGAAGGGTTCGATAACTGACTTGGAATTAAATTCGGTAAATGCGACACCTGCAAATTTCAACGTGGCTTCACCGGCACTCCCTATTGCAACGACGCCTATTTCAGGTTCACAAGGCGCCACAATAGATATTCCTTCATCGGGAACACTCCAAGTTGGACCGCTGACTGCTAGCACAAGCGGCTACACCACAATTACCTGGGGAACCTCAGGTGGTTCAATTGAACTTTTGGATGCGCAAGGCAACCAAGTTGGCCCCACAATCAATGTAAGTTGTGCGCCACCGGTTGGACCAATAACGGTGCTCGACGAGCCCATCACCACAGGGGCAATCCCTCAAGTGAGCTCTGTAAGCCCTACAAGTGGTCCGGTAGCTGGAGGGACCCAGATCACAATTACAGGTTCTGGCTTCACGGGAGCAGTGGCCGTCAACATTGGAAATGGCCAGGCAACTTACGTCATAAATTCCGATACCCAGATCACGGCTACAGTGCCTGCTGGCGACGGAGACGGAGTCAATAACATTACAGTCTTGGGACCAAACGGACCAAGCGTACTTGGCTCCAATGCAACTTATACCTACACTGGATAATTGAGCCAAAAGCATGAGGGTCGATTAATCGACCCTCATGCTTGGCCGACAAGTTTATTTAACCGGATCCATTTGAGTTGGCAATTGTTCCAATTAAAAAAAGTATCCCTAGAGCTACCCCAATAGACCCTAGAACAATCCCTGCAATTGCAAATCCGCGCCCTCTCATCGGCATATTTGCCAACTGACTGCGCTTAATTTGAAGCAAAGAAATTATCCCGCCTACAAGACCTATCGCAGGAACAATGGCGAAAATTGGAAAAGTAAGTATTCCGATGATGCCGGCAATGAAAGACACAATGCTTAACGAGTTCGTCTGACCTTGATTGTAAATGGCAGGCGGATGCATGCCAGGATGCATATATGGATTTACCCCAGGATACATGTATGGATTTGCTCCCGGATACATAGGCGGCATTGCTCCAGGAAACTGCGCGGGAGGGGGCATCCTGTTGTATGGAACTCCCGGATGCATATATGGGTTGGGTATCTGATACGCAGGAGGTGGATAACCAAACCCGGGAGGTGGTGGAGACGGGGGTGCGCCTTGAGGGTACACACTCGCAGGTTGTGGAATATGAGGCTGGATTGGCGGAGACTGCCCGCTGCCTAAGTTATTAGGGGGTAAAGAAACCGAATCCGTTTTTTCACCGGCTTGCCCAACTGGCTGAGGCATTTGGCTCGGATTAGGAGTCATCCAGTTGCCAGGCTGAATAGGCGGCGGGGCAAAATTGCCCGCCTGAGTAGCGAAAGCATCCGGCCTTGCGCCGTAGTTGGGAAATCCTAAGCTTGAACCTTGTTTAGCCGCTGCTTCCCAGTTTGAGAACTGGGCGGCGGCACTTTGCCATCCTTCCGGACTTTTGGGAAACACTACAATCGGAGCATTGTTGGCGTCATCAGCGTCTATCGACCAAATACCATAATTTACCGAATTGTACCCTAGAGCATATGCAGTGCCCTTTTGTGTGAAATATACGCCTTTTGGAGCCACATATCTAATCTACATTGAATTTCAATGCTCATGCATACACCAAGAGCTAAGTAATCTACATTTTTCTCTTGGCCGAAAGTTGTGTTTGTATCCTCTCATCTCTGTATGAGCGCATTTCAATGTCTCTTGACCCAAGCGAATCTAGCGGGCCCACGGCTAATTCCAGAATTAGGTCGGCAAATTCAGGATTTCTCGCCAAAACAGGACCATGGAGGTAAGTGCCGATTACTTTTTTCGAAATTGCTCCGTCAACTAATTTCCCATGGAAAGCAACACCGTTTCCGATACCCAAGATAACTTCGCCTAAGTGGCGAGCCCCCAGGCCGATTGAAGTGATCCCCGCATGGTTCTCATAGCCTGTCAAAAATGTAAGTCGATTAGACAAATCTTTATCTATTGCAGCTTCAAACGAACTTGAAATGTCGTCAATTCTTAAAAGAATTTCCCCTACAGCTCTTTCCTTATTTGATCTAAATGTATCAACATCAAGCAGGCCAAGGCCCTCTTGGACTTCGTCATTTGCCACAAAGGTTTTCCCAAGTATTTGAAATCCTGCACATACACCAAAAATCACCGCTCCTCTTTGTTTTTCACTTTCAAGCACTCCTGTATCTTTCAACAGTTCATTGGCTTTAACCTGCGGGGCGTCCTCTCCTCCTCCAAGGCAGTAGATGTCGCACCCCGATGGGATCTTGTCTCTCGAGCTGACCGAGAGAACTTTGGCATCAAATGAACGCCACTGTAGCCGCTTTTGAAGGATCTGCGCGTTTCCTCCATCTCCGTAAGTGCCTAACAAATCCGGGAATATGTCGACTATCGTTATGGAAGTTTTCATCGCATCTTCTTTACTATTTTTCTTAAGCCTTGGAAAGCGGTGTAATTAGCGATTACGTCAATAGGTCTGTTTTTGTCGAGATTTAATTTAGCTGCTTGAGCCTGAGCGATTCTTAAGGCATCTGTCGCTTTGTGGATAGTTACGTGGTCAATTTCCAAGTAGGACAGTCGAACCCCAAGATCGCGTGCTCGCTCCCCTGTCACTACGGCGAATGCTCCCTTTAAAACTCCAAAATCCACGTCCCATAACCATGAAGGATCACGCCCGTCAACCTCTCTTGCATTAATAGCAAGCACGACAACGTTATTTTTATTTACTACAGACAAAGCTTCAAGCCAGCCTGCCGGATTTTTCGCCAACAAGAGCCGCAAGGGAAAATTATTGTGATTAAATTCAACTGTCTCATATCGGCCTCCGACACTCTTAACGTTTTTGATTGCCCTAAGCGCTTCGGCAAGTGGAACTCCCATGACTGATGCAGCAACTGCGCCAAATGCTGCGTTTGATCTGTTAAAGCTTCCGGGAAGCTTCGTCTCAATGTGCCATTTTTCACCCTCTCTTGAAACTAAAATTGAGCCGTCGACTCCACTTAGTTCGAAGTCAGGTTTCATTCTCTTTAGATTGCATCCTGAACAGGCCCAACCGTCAGCGCTGTTTTCAATCAACTCGCCACAGTTCGGACATGACTTAGAATCCAAAGTCCAATTCTGTCCCCCTGCAACATAGATTGCTCTTTTGGCATCGATAGCCGACCATGAAACCAAAGGGTCATCTGCATTTACTATATATGTAACTTCGGGATTTAGACTTACCGCATCCTTCCATTTTTTGGCTATCTTCCTCACCTCATTTGAGCGGTCCAATTGGTCTCTTGTTAAATTGAGCATCAAGACACATTTTGGTTTCAGATTCTCAATCATCATAGGCAGCCAAGATTCATCAACTTCAAGTGCAGCCACATCAACTCCCTTGGCCAAGCTCAAGGCATGAGCAATCCCGCTCGCCATATTGGCCCCGCCTGAATTCGAAGCAACACTGGGGTACTTTGATGCGAGCGCGCATGCTAAAAATCGATTAGTGGTCGTCTTTCCGTTGGTTGCAGAAACCAGCGCAATGGATCTTCCCATAGAGACCTTCGAAAGGAGATCTGGGTCCACCTTTAAAGCAACCGCACCTCCAATTGTCTCTCCTGCTCCAAATCCACCCACTTTGGACAAAAAAGAGGCTAAATGCCCAGTGGCATTTGCAAGCGAGGCTCTTGAAGGGTAATCCACACTTGAACTTTAGTGATTTTTGGCGATATGGTGCGAAAAAGGGGCCGGTGGGGGGAAACCGGCCCCTAGGGTTGACCAACTCGGGCACCGGAGGGGGGATCCGAAACGTGCCTCCAAGTTATATGGTCGTATATATTCTGTACTGAACTGACTTATCAGTCAAACAGTTATAGCCGATAACGGGTATCATATTATTTGATGGAACTAAGACAACTTCGAGCAGTTTTGGCTATAGCAGATCATGGAAGTTTTACTGCGGCAGCTGACGCACTGGACACAGTGCAGTCAAATATCTCAGCCCACATTGCAAGGCTGGAAAAAGAGCTAGATGTTGCTCTAGTGGATCGAGCAACCGGGCAGTTAACTCCTGCGGGACAAGTAGTGGTTGAACACGCCCGGCAAGTAGTGTCGGATTTAACCGGCTTGGTGTCGGATCTAGCCGCCTTAGAAGATCGAGTAGTCGGAACAGTGAGAGTGGGATTAATCGGAACCACCGCCAGGTGGCTGGTGCCCTGGCTGTTTCAGGCAGCATCAAAGAGATGGCCGCTGCTTCGCCCGATCTATACGGAGGGAACTAGTTCCTCACTTGAAGCCGATGTCATTGCCGGTGAGCTTGACATTGCAATTATCAACTTGCCGAGCTCTTCGGCGGATTTGGTAACAGCACCCATGTTTGAAGAAGATCTAGTTATAGTTGTGCCGGTTGGGCACGAACTCACAAATAATTCAGAGATATCTTTAAGAGATCTTGGAAACATTCCCCTTCTCCTTCCGGCACTTGGAACTGCCTTTAGGAATGAACTGGACCACAGGGCCCAAAAGCTCAACGCCACGATTCTTTCAAAAGCCGACGTTAACTCCATTCGCCTGATTGCTTCCCTGACACTTGCAGGCTGTGGGCCGTCGATTCTTCCAGCAACTGCTGTTCCTTCATATCTAAAGGATAGGTGGGCAATTGTCAAGATATCCGATCTCGCACCTCGCCAAGTTGGAGTAGCCAGAAAAAAGCTGGCTACTCAATCTCCTGCAATTGCTGCTGTACTTCAACTTCTTGAAGAGGCCTTAACCGACGGCGAAGTCATTCCTCCAGGAATTGTGGTTTCCACGAGAGGTCCAATAACCCTTCAAGGAGGCCAGAGAACAAAGACTCGAAACGGGGAAGACGACCGCCTCCCTCCGGAATAGCGAAAAAGTATTACCTCTGAGGTTCTCTCCACATTAGATAGAGAGTTGGTCCATTTAATGGAAGTGAAACTTCTTCGGTTACTTTGAATCCAAGAGACGAGTAAAACGGAACATTTTCAATTTTGGATGACTCCAGATAACTTGGAATCTCTTTGCTGTCGCATATCTCCAAAATTGGCTTAAGCATCGATGAACCGACTCCTTTTCCTTGGAACTGAGGATGAGTAGCCAATGTGGACAAATAGTAGTGCTCAACTTCGTGAGGATGTTTGCTATCTAAAACATTTAAAGCCTTCATGGCTCTCGATGATCCTCCCTTAAGGACAAATACCATTGGGGCCAAGGACAAGAACTCGCCGACAGAACCATATTTATATTCAGGAGCTGCCCAAACCGAAGCACCTTGGAAATCATCATTTGTGTACACAATTCCCTTTTTCAGATAGTACTTTACCTGAATTGCAAAAAACTTCTCGAGAGCTTTCGCTCTAGTGGCATCATTGGGGAAGAAATAACCTGACACCGGATCGTCATAAAAGGCCTTGGCAAACGTTTTAGCAATGCCCTTTATGTCTGATTGGTTAGCCAATCTAACCGTTTGACTCTGAAATCTCTCATTTGACACAAAGGCAATCGTAGTGCGCCGGGATTTAGATTTCAAAAAAACTAGCTCCAGCCACCTGACTCAGAAGCAACTGGAGCTAAATGTGCAGGAAAATTAATTAACGCAAAGCACTTTTGGAGATAATTCTAAGTCATCTATCAGTCATTTATAGATATCGGCGCATCATCTTCCGGACCAAAACTTGGCTCTTCCGCCTGGCCTTCCTGGAGGCCGGAAACTTCCAAGATCCTATTGTTTATCTCAACCATGAGGCTTGGGTTTTCAGAAAGAAACTGTTTCACATTTTCGCGTCCCTGACCAAGTTGTTCGCCTTCGTAAGTGAACCATGCGCCGGCTTTTCTAACTATCCCTAGCTCGACTCCAACATCTAGTAAAGAACCTTCCCGGGAAATACCCTTTCCGTACATGATGTCGAACTCTGCGGTTTTGAAAGGCGGAGCAACCTTGTTTTTGACAATCTTCACCCGGGTTCTGCTGCCCACCATATCGGCTCCGTCCTTAATAGTGTCAACCCTTCTGATATCAAGCCTCACTGAGGAATAGAACTTGAGAGCCCTGCCACCCGGAGTGGTCTCTGGCGAGCCGAACATGACGCCAATTTTTTCCCGAAGCTGATTGATAAAGATAATTATCGTATTTGTCTTATTCAAAGTTGCAGTCAGTTTGCGCAGCGCCTGAGACATCAGGCGAGCTTGCAAGCCCATGTGACTGTCACCCATATCACCTTCGATTTCAGCTTTTGGAGTCAGAGCTGCTACAGAGTCTACGACCACTATGTCAATGGCTCCGGATCTAATCAGCATCTCGGCAATTTCAAGAGCCTGCTCGCCTGTGTCGGGCTGGGAAATCAAAAGATCATCAATATCAACTCCAATGGCTCGTGCATACACAGGGTCCATAGCATGCTCGGCATCAATGTAGGCGCATGTCCCTCCTTGGCGTTGTGCTTCTGCCACTGCATGAAGGGCAAGAGTGGACTTTCCAGAAGACTCCGGACCAAAGATCTCAATAACTCTTCCCTTTGGCAGTCCTCCCACTCCCAGGGCTAAATCCAATGCCATGGCTCCGGTTGGAATAGCCTCGACAGCCATATGGAGGTTCTCCCCCATCCGCATGATGGAGCCCTTGCCAAACTGCTTTTCAATCTGGCTCAGCGCTGCACTCAGAGCTTTTCCTTGTTCCTCATTTTTATCCATTAATTTGTCCTCCTATTAGCATTGGGCTGCAACCGCTGCAACTGTTTTTTACCATAGAGCTAAGGTATGTCAATAAAGGTATTTCACACACTCTAGCACCGAACAACTGTTCGGTGTTGGATGCTACTAGAATTTCTAAGAATTACAAATATAGCTAATGTAGTGCATTTATTGGTTTTGGGCAGGTTGGGAAAACCTGGTGATTCTGGATCAGAGTGAAACTCCCCTAAGTCGTGTTGCCGCATCAAACGGGTCAATTGGGTTGAACATTACCCCGCTTCCAAGTTCACCTGCCGCCACAAATCTAGGAATACTCTTTCCTCGCCATAGCCCGGCTAAATGGAGATGTAAGTGGGCACCGGGCCAAACCAAGCCGTCAAAAGGAGCCTGATGTATCCACATCATGTAAGGCATCTCGGCATTGAAAATTCGATCAAATCTCAAGAGAGTGGATTTCAAGATTTTGGCGAAGTCAACAATATATTCCTCTGTAATATTAGTAATATTTCCGAGATGGCTCCTGGGATAAACCACAACTTCAAACGGCCAAGTCGGGCCATTTGGTACTTCTGAATTCCACGAAGAATTGGTCTCTACAATTAACTCTTCTACAGAGTCCTCACAGAGATAACACACAGCTTCATTTTGGGCCAACTCCTCCATGCAAGTTGGAGGCACTTCTTTAAATGCATAAATCTGTCCATGAGGATGATCAATCGTCGCTCCTACATCGGCTCCCCGATTTTCAAATATCAGAACATATGAAACATCTTCCCGGGATCCCAATTGGGCAGTTCTGTCTATCCATAGCCTTATAACTTTTTCAATTTGGCCAACTTCTAACCCAGACATTGATTCACCATGTTTAGGCGAGTAAAGTACTACCTCACAATTTCCTTCCCCAAGCGAAGGCCACCGATTGGAAAAACTCATTACTTCATAATCATTTGGCGCTTCAAGACCACCTGGACAAAAAGGACAGCGTTCATTTGGCCTATTGGGACGGTCTTGGCGCTTGGGCACGATGACAACATCCGTGCCGGTCAATCCGTCCTTTACGTGCTGCATCTATTTGTACTTAGAGTAATTTTGAGTTTAGGTAGGGAAAAACACATTATGAATCTGCGGCCAAATATCAAGTCCAATAGCCACTAAGAGAATTATCCACCCAATCATCAGCCCTAACCAGGCAACGGAAAGTCCGCTACGCCTACTATCTGATCGCAAAATCTCCTTTCTTGCTGAAAGGCCCAGCAGAAAACCGATTACCGCGAGCGCATACGATCCGTATTTGCACCCAGCTAATATCGATTGGGACAGAACCTTGCCTGTTTGTTTATGAGTTTCAACGAAAAGCAGACCTCTGGCTGCAACTGCTCCAAGCGAAGATATGGCGGCAACCAGCGCACTCGTCTGCAATTTCTTCTTTGGTTTCTTGCCAAGAGAACCAGTCTTAAAATCATCAGACCTAGGTGGACTAGGCGCGCCAACTTTTGTAGTAAGTCCCCTCACCCGTTCTTGTGAAGTAGCTTTCCAGGGAGACCCCGGCGAGAGAGATGGTGCAACTGAAGTGTCGCTTCTTCTTTCCGCCGTAGCTTGTGCCACCACCGCTGGCTGGCCGCTTTGTCCTTCGGTTTCCTTGGCGGCCTTTTCCCAAGCATTAAATTGATTCCAAGCTATTGCCCAAGCTTCGGGAGTCAGGTCAAATGACGCAAGCAAGTACCCGGGACTTCCATCGGCCTCTCTGATCCAAATGCCATATGAAGAAGAAGTCTGTCCTAATACGTAATTAGAACCGACTTCTATAGGCTGAGGAGTTTCACCTCCGCCACCGGTACTGTTTCCACTTGGAGAATAGGCCACATAAATAGATTAGTAAGAAAATGTGAGGAATTAAAGCTCTTTTTGCTTTCTCTTCTTGCTTTTTTTAAAAGTTAGCAAAATCGACCCAAACAAAGTAACCGAAATAACCACCGGAATAACTAAACGGCTGGCCCAAATCTGGTGGGAATTAAAAATTAACCAACTCCCAAAAACAGACACTGCGACCCCAAAAGCCAATTCCGGTGAATCTCCCCAGAAAAAATCCCCAATTGCGAGAAAGAACCTCTTGACCAAATTCACTTTGTCACTCCCAGCTCTATTGTTCCGCCTAATTTAGTTTCAACCTGCGGATTTGCAGCCTTGAAATAAATTGCCATCAAAAATGCGCATAACCCGTAGAAGGCAAGTATGGCAATTACGGCGCTGTCCGAACCGGGCCATGAAAAACCGATGCCCTCTCCTGCCCATAGCGTCCCAAAACTAGTCACCATTAGACCAACTACCATTTTCATGGCATTTTCAGGAATTTGGGAGAGCTGCTTTTTGACAATAAGGCCGAGCGCGACTACAGCCAGAACTGCTACTCCAGCTCCCAGAGATACCGCCCCAAGGTGTCTTGAGGACGCCCCCAAAGTAATTACGATTACAACTACTTCCAATCCTTCAATAAATACTCCTTTGAAAGCAGTCACAAATCCTTGCCAGTCGCGACTACTCCCACTTTCCCGTTTTAACCTGGCTACTTCACGTTCGAAAATTGCGTCCTCGTCATGCTTTTCCTTTAAACCGCTTGCCCGCATCACTGCTTTTTTCAACCATGTCAAACCAAATAGCAAAAGATAGGTGCCTATCACTAAATGCAAAACATTCCTCGGTACTACATGCACAATCGTCGGACCAAATGCCAAAGTCAAAAGTGAGAGCGTAGCAATTGCGCAAAGAGTTCCCTCAATGGCAGATTTCCACCCTTTAGTTACTCCGGCAGCTAGTACAATAGTTAGTGCTTCAATACCTTCTACAGCACTTGCAATAAATGCGGCAAAAGCCAAGGTTATTACCTGACCCAAGCGAATTCCTCCTTAATATCTTGCAACTGAGTAAAAATATGACATCCTCTGGGATTAAAACTAAGCTTTATTCTACTACCTCGCTCGAATCTATTATTTGAATGCAACCCATGAAGTCTGGGCTGATCATCTATTAAGCAGTCCACTACATGGTCGTAGCCGCTTCCTCGGTAGGCAACGTCGGCAACAACTCCAACGATATGCATCCCGGAACCTGTTGCTTTTTCAATCTCACCCTCTATTGAAACGGAATCCGGGCGAAAGGCCGCCAACACAATGCTTTCTGGAAATATTTCCTCACGGGCATGGCCGATAACCTCAAAATCTCCAACTTTTACGCTCCATATATTGCCACTTATATTTCTAGAAGCCACTCCTTTTAAGTGGCCGGCGATGCCGGTAAATGAGGCCACAAAAGGTGAAATAGGTTCGTGGTGAATTGCTTCAGGCACATCCATCTGAATTAACTCGCCTTCATTCAGGACTCCCACTGTATCTGCGAGAGCGAAAGCCTCGGATTGGTCATGAGTTATGGAGATGACCGTTGTTCCAACATCTCTGGCCAGCGTGGAAATAAGTACTCTTAGGCGCTCTCTAAGATCCGTATCCAGATTTGAGAGGGGCTCGTCGAGTAAAAGCAGTCCCGGCTTGGCAACCAAAGCTCTTGCCAATGCAACCCTCTGCTGCTCTCCTCCGCTTAGCTCGCTTGGATAGTTCTCGCTTCTGTCCGATAACCCAACTTTTTCAAGCATCTCAGCAGCCAAATATTTTTCTTCCCGTGAGTTAATTTTAAGTCGTTTTAGGGCAAAGATTACATTTTCCCTAGCATTAAGGTGCGGCCAAAGTGCGTAATCCTGAAATACCATTGCAAGTGACCTTTTCTCAGGTGATACAAAAACTCCTTTTGAAACAACCAGTTGATCACCAATTCTGACTTCACCGTGACTAGGTCTTTCAATTCCGGCAATAATTCTCAAAAGTGTAGTCTTGCCTGAACCCGACGGCCCAAGCATGACTACGAAAGTGGCAGGTTCCACATCCATGCTGATATTTTTCAAAACCTGCCTTGATCCGTAGTGCTTCGATATGTTACTTATTGATACGGAAAGTGGACTACTTCCAAAGTTCGTCATCTAATGCGAACTCTCTTCCAAGATCTAGGCGCAAATAATTTAAATGAGGTTACTAAAATAGCAATTACAAAAAGGGTTCCTAGGATCCCAACGACAGTTACGGCAGTCCCAGCGCCGTAGTCAAACTTGGCCGTCATCAAATCGTCAATGGCAACGCTAAGAGGGGATCCATTTGGAGGGTGAAGCATTTCAGATAAGGGAAGTTCAAACATAGTTCCACCAAAAGTAATAAGTCCAGCCCAAAGCATCGAGGGAGCCATAAGCGGCAGCCGCACTTTCCACCATGAAATCAAAGGAGAACTCCCGTGCACCCTAGCGGCATGGAACAAGCTCTCCGGCACCTGACTAACTGGTCCTGCCAATAGTCGTGTTACCGAGGGCAGCGACCCAGCCAGATACCCCATGCCAAGTGCAATTAGCGTCCCGTAGAAATCCAAGCCCAATTTAGATGCAACCGGCAAGTTCAAGGTAAAAATAAAACCGGCTCCAAGTACAATTGAGGGAAGCGCAACTGCTGCAAGTAATGCAAGGTCCACGCTTTTACCGAGCTTCGATCTCCCAGCTCTTGCAACAAAGGACGCTAGTGACACTCCAATAATCACTGCCAAAAATGAAGTAATTAAGGACATCTTCATCGACAACCATAGAGGAGATGAGAGGGATCCATCTTGAATACCGGTGCGGTAATTCTGAAAAGTGAGAGTCGAGAACCCAATTGACTTTGCGCCGTCTTTGAGAAATGATTGAGTAACTATTCCAGCAATCGGGGTAACAACGGCAAGTAATACAAATGAGAGCGCAACAAAAGTTCCTGCTATACGTTTTCCTAGTTTCAAGTTACTTCTTCTGGCTCCTCTGGATTTTCCGGTCAAAACTGCATATGACTTCTTCCCCATAGAGCGTCTCTGAAGCCAAATTGTTATTCCTATTAGGAACAAGAGCTGGAAGCTCGATGCAGCTGCTAATCCAAAATCCGGCGGAAAATTGTCAATCGAATTAAAAATTGCCCCCGTAGCAAGCGGAAAATGAGCTGAAGAGGCCAACGTCGCGGCAACTCCAAAATCGCTTATTGACTCAGCGAAGGAAATCGCAGCACCTGCCCAGATTGCAGGTGCAAGCAAGCCAAGCAAAATCTTATACCTGTTATAAATTGATCCCCCGTGAATTCGAGCCGCATCTTCATACTCAGAACCAATTCCCCGCAATGAAGCTTGAACTGTCAAGAAAGCAAACGGCATAGCCTTTGTGCCAAGAATCCAGATAACTCCAATCGGGCTTATTACAATGTGGTCAAACCACTTTGGATCGCTATGAAACACTTGTGCCAAAAGACCGTCTTGGCCACATAGGCGCTGCGCACCTGTTGCCAAAAGGTACGAAGGCATAAGAAGGAGGGCCCACAGCGAGGATTTCATAAGACGAGTGAAAAAGATATTAGTTCTGCTCAAAAGTACTGCCAAAGTAACGCTAAAAATCAAAGCAACCAGTGCAGCACCAGAGCCTACCAACACTGTGTTAAATACAGCGTGCCAACTGCCTCCAGAGAATGAAGCTGCGATATTTGACCAAGTCAACCACTGGCTTCCTTGGTCAAACAACTTTGGAGAAAATGCGTTTAGGAGAAATGTCGCGGTGGGAATAAAAAGAAGCAGTATTATTGCGATCCAAAATCCAATGGGTCCAATTGTTTTTATCCATATTTCAAACTTTGACTTGGTCACCCCCGCCTTGACCGTAGGGTTCATTGAGGCAAGGGGAGGGGAGCCTCTTCGAACCCTACGGTCTAGATCTTGGGGAAGGTGGCTTTCCTCAAGATCCTGATCCTTGCTGGCAGTGGTGGTCACTGGACAATATTCGAGGTGAACCAGGTGTTAATGGTTCCCTCTTGGGATCCCCACTTATAAGGATCTATTGCCTTATACGGCACACTTGAAAAGGGTGGTAATGCTGAAAGGGGCGAGGTTCCATTTACTACTGGCCAGTAAAGTGAATCTCCCTTTGGATCTCCCGTTTGCATGCAGCTTTGGCCCTCTGATGTTAGCACCCAGGATGCGAAGATCTTTGCTTCGGTCTGTTCTTTTGAGGAGACTTTGCTATCAATCCCTATCACGCTGGGGATTGGAGTTGACGGATTCAAAAATGCCACTTTCAAATCTGGATGCTTTATGGTGGCTCCAATGGCTGCTGAGCTTTGCACTAAGGCAATTGCTATTTGACCTGTTTCAACTAAATTGAGAGTCACATCATTTGTGTCTGAAATCACAAGTCCTTTCGATTTAAGGCTTTGGAAGTAATTTTCACCATTAGCTACGCCTCCAGTTGCATTCAAAACTCCTGCTACAAATGGATAGGTAGGTCCAGAAATTGATGGATTGTTCATTCCAACTTTTACTTGACCGGAAATTTGTCGAAGACCCGCCAAATCGGTTGGCGGATTGGGTACAAGTGCCGGATTATAAACAAGCGCTCCGGCAATGGTTAGTCCCGTTGGAATATAGCTTTTGTCAGATGGAACAACTGATTGACCCGCCTGATTTAAAGAAGCCCCAGGTTCAAAACCTTTCACCAAGTAATTTTCCTGGTCGAGAGCTGCAAAGGCCTGATCTCCGTCAACCCAGAGAACTCCCCACTGCGGATTGGACTTTTCTGCTTGAATTTTTGTCAGGAGAGGCCCAGTTGAATCATCATCAAGACTGACTGGAATTCCAGTTGCCCCCTGGAAAGCCTTTGTGCAAGTGGAGTCATATCCTTGAGCTGAATAGACCACAAGCGGAACAGGATTTGTTACCTTCGTGTTTGCTGAAATTGCTTGAGTTCCTGAATTATTGGAACTACTTGAAGAGTTGTTCGACGAGGTGCAAGAAGCCAAGGCCAAGGAGCTGCCAAAGACAATAGCCAATAACCATTTGGCATTCTTTCCCGCTTCGTCTCTCTTCAATATTTTTACTTTTTTAATTATTTCTTTAATCACGCTTCTAAATTGACAGATCAAAGTAAACAGACTAAGCAAATTTCGCGACAAATTGCCTTCCAAACGGTGAATTTTATCGGCATGTTCTTCAGGTTTCCTGGGTTTCAAATCCAGGACGACTTAAACCCATCTTAACTTTGATGGATGTGAAGAGCAATGCGAAGGGCAAGGCAAATAAATGGCAGCCTTTTATAGAGTATTCGGATGGAAATCATTAATGGAAACAGAAATTTACTTCTTCTAAGACTTCCATTACTTTATGTTCCCTAAAAATAATAAGTCGACACTTCGGAATCCGGACTACACATGAAGTGGCAGGATTACAAATTACCTAGATACGTCCCAAAAGATTACCTATACAATTACATCGACGTCTTATTCAAAATGGTGTTTACTAAGGAGCCGATGGCTGAAATGAGTAATTGAAACCTTTCTTAGGTAATCTTCATCGAACAGAATAAGTAATTAGATTTATGGCTCATATATTCGAGCTTGTTAAATAATATGTGGCCACTCGGCGTCATAAATTACCATCCTCCTGCGTCCAGCCTCATATACGGGCTTGTTAGATAGGCAAGTACTTAAATTGCGCTTTCGTTAGACCTGTCAGAACATTTAGACTCTTTGAGAACTACTATTTGCAACTTTTCCATTTCGGACTAGTCGCTCAAGTTGTGCTGACCACTCAAGAGGTCAAAACTTCGGCCGCTTGGCATGATCAGTTCGGCAGTTGTTCCCGGTGGAACACTTAAAGCTACGTCGAATTGGTTGTCTTTAATCTCCCAGCTAATCTCGATTAAACCGTATGGACAGTTATGAGTTGCCTTCGCCCAGGTGAGACCGCCTCCAAGAAATGGCTTGACACGGAAACGGCGATATCCGGGTTCTATTAATTTTAAACCGGCCACATATTGATGAAGGAAGGTGATGACAGCGCCTTTGCCGTAATGGTTAAGCGAAGCATGAGCTACTCCGTCACTGTCAACTCCACCCCATTCTTCCCAAACAGTAGTTGCTCCCTTTCTAACCATTGCAAGCCAAGAGGGTTCTGTGTCTTGGAGGAGTAAATCGTAAGCCACGTCACTGTGTCCGCAGTCTGCCAATACAGGCAGTAATAGTGGGGCCGATAGAAATCCGGTAGTTACATGGTTGTTTTCAGCTCTAATCAATTCTACCAGTCGAGAAGAGGAGGCCTCTCGAAGATGATCTGGAATCAACCCGAATGAAATTGCACGCGCATAATTTGCTTGCGTGTCAGGCGTTGCAACTCCGTCATCTAAAAGAAACTCTTTTCTCCAAGCATCGGCCACATCCAATGCCAGCTTGAAGTAATAATTTGCATCGCTTTGTTTATCGAGAAGTTCTGCTGTCTCGGCAAGTTCCATTGCCGAACGAAAAAGATATGCAGTTGCGACAGGACCTGGATCGGAATTTGAAGCCAAAGCTATTGCATCCTCCAGGCTTTCTCCGGCTTCAAGCCACTCTCCAAAGTGCCACCCGGTATCCCAGATGAACTTCTCATGAGAGAGCGGTTCATTGGATCGATCGATTCGCGACCAATGTCTGGTGGTTGCAGCAACATTTGCCGAGTAGTCGACCCACGCCTTCATTGACGGCCACTGGTCACGAAGTACCTGGCTATCCCCCGTTGTCATAAATGCAATCCAAGGTACGTGGACCGAAGCGTCGCCCCATCCCGCCGAACCTTCAATCAGCGGCCAGAAGAATGGTGGACGAGAGTCACCTGGGTGTGATTCGGGGACGAGGTTGGTTACTTTCCCATCCGGTCGCTGTTCAACGGCCAGATCACGGAGCCATTTCGAAGTGAATCCATAAGCATCATATAAAAAGGAGGCAGTTTCAATGTACATTTGCCAGTCACCTGTCCACCCGGCCCGCTCCCTTGTTGGGCAGTCAGTTGGAATGTCGCACGCGTTTCCTCGAAAGCTCCATTCAGCAATTTCGTGAATAGCATTGATGTCTATACTTGAGCATATGAAACTGCCAATTCTCTCCATGTCAGTATGCACTACAACTGCTGTAATATTTTCCGAAGTTAGTTCTCCCTCATAACCCACGATTCTGACAAATTGAAATCCTTTGGTGCTGTGACGAGGCTCAAAAATGTCAGCGCTATTGCCTGCTGATATCACTATGTCTTCCTGAAAGGAGACAACTGGCGTTTCGCCCATTGGGTTGTAATGTTTAACATTTTCCTGTGTAACATCTCCTTTCTTGTCAAGCCACTCGCCATAGGTGAGAACTATCTTGTTGCCTTTTGTCCCTAATTGTGCAAGACGCAGCCATCCATTTATATTTTGGCCAAAGTCCACAACCCATTTATCTTGGTCGACTTTTGAGATTGAGACAGGATGCAATTCATCGATCTGCCTAACAGGTGGGGAAGGTGAAGAACACAGCTTGCTATAACCATAATCCTCAATTAAGACAGAATCACAATTATCTCGATCAAACCAGTCGATCCTTTCCCTGAGATCATGTATCTCACCTGCAATAAGATCGGCGCCAGTGACATGACTTTTCGAGCTTTGCCAGTTTTCCCCTGTTCCAAAAGTAAATGTCTCTCCCGATTTCATTGCAACTTCAAGTTGCATCAACAGTGCAGTGGTGGCACCATAATCATTTACTCTTCGTGAAACGCAGTTTTGGCCTCGCCACCAGCCATCGCTTAATAAAGCACCGACGACGTTGTCTCCAATTCGAATGTGATCTGTAACGTCGTAAGTCTGTACCTGCAAATTTGCGTGGTATGCGGTCCATCCGGGAGTGAGCTCGCAATCTCCTATACGAATGCCATTAAGAAATGCTTCGTATATGCCATGAGAGGTTGCATAGATGCGCGCTTTGGCAACCTCTCCTTTAACGTTGAATTTGCCGGTGAGGCAATAAGCTGGTCGTTGCCGGCCAGGCAAATCGGCACTTTCAACAGGAGAAATCCAAAGTGCACTCCAATCATCTTCATTTAACAGCCCATGCTCCCACGAACTAGGTTCAGACCACTCGCTTTCGCCCAAGTCTGACCAAGTCTTGACCTTCCATTTAACGGTCATTCGTGAAAGGGGATGAATCCCAACTGGAACATATAGCGATTGACTCGAATTGATTACTCCCGAATCCCAATCGCCAGCTAAGATCCGGTATGAAATTTGAGAACTATTTTTGGCCGGCAATTTCCATGAAAGTAATGGGCTTCGCCCGCCTATGCCTAGCGGTGCAATTAAATGATCAACACGGAGATCATAAGGTCGGACATTGGCGCTCACAATTTTCCTTTCAAGTAAAAGAATCAATTAGATCTGTTTTCAATTGAGATTAGACGCCACGGGCTAACCAGGCAAATTTCCTTAATGGTTACCTAATCCAAAAACAAAGGAAATTCCATCTATCAATTTTTAAAAGACGGCGCTGGATTAAATTTGAATTTAATGCCTCAGATTACTTTAAGACCTTCCAAGTCTGGTTTCAGGTACATTATCTTGGCTTTTAGATTATTTCTGTCCAAAACCTCGCTGATTGCTTTTGTTAATTCTTCTCTGTGTGAATCATCCTTGGTAAATGCAATAAGTGATGGGCCTGCTCCTGACCAACTCGCGCTTAGGGCGCCGCTTCTTCTCATAGCGCCCAATATCTCTTCGGATTCCGGAAATAATGCAGTCCTAAATGGCTCATGGACTAAATCAAAAAGCGGTTCATCGGGAAAGCTATCAATATCTGCCAATCCGGCGAGCAGAAGCGCCAACCTCCCCAGCTGTTTAGCCACATCGATTCTCGAATAAGTATCAGGAAGCACTTTCCTCGCGCTTTTTGTAGATAACTCAATTTCTGGTACTACTACTAAAGTGTTTATTCTCTTATCTAAAGGAAGCTTCTTCGCAATTATATGACCTTCTTGATAAGTGGCGCCTACAAGTCCTCCAAACAGTGAGGCGGCTGCATTTTCACCATGCCCGTCAAATTCGGCAGCAACAAGTAAAGGATCTGGTGCTCCTGCACACTTAGCAACTGCCAAAGTCAAAGCTGCAGATGAACCAAGGCCCCTGGCAAGCGGAATCGTGGAATCAATAATGACCTTGTAATTATCATTTCCTTGAACCTTTTTGAGTACTTTCGCTGCCAAATGGTTACTGTCTGCAATGACCTCCCGACCTTCACCAAGGGCTACTACAGAAAACTCATTGGCAGGAACAATTTCAACAGTTAAATAAAGCTGAAGTGCAACTGCAATTGCATCAAAGCCAGGTCCTAAGTTTGCTGACGATGCCGGAACTCTAACTTTCACCATTTCTCCAAGTCATTGAATATCCGGTTGGGTTAGTTCGCTGTCAAGAGTAACGGGAAAAGTTGCCACTACTCCCATGGAATTAGATGCTGTCAGGGTGCCGACTCTAATCCCCTTTGCAAGTGTTCCCACATTAAGCGCATTGGCTTGAAAGCTGTAGGAAAGAGTTTCTCCAGGATAAGCAACGGTGGTTAATTGAGATGGATCGGCACTAGCATATGCACTTTGCCCCCATGGAGCCTCAATTTTAGCGACGTGACCGCTGGGCGGGGTAACGGGGACAACTTGTAACGAGCTATAAACCGCATTGAGAAGAGCCAAGGTTTGCATACCTACTGCATGCAACGCACCTCCGCCTTTATACCCCAGGACTGCCCCTACGACAGTCACGGGAGTAGTTCCGACATTCCTGGTGGCACTAAATACCAAACAACCTCCGGCTTGTTCCGTATATCCGGATTTAACGCCGTTAACTCCTTGATATCCTACGAGAGGATTGTAATTGGGAAGCCATCCGGCAACTGGGAATTCCAAGTGGTTCGTTGCGACTATTTGTGCAACCGAAGGGTCTGACATTGCTTTCTCGCCGATAAGCACTTGATCGGAAGCCGTTGAAATTGTCCCGGGATCATATCCGCTTGGGTCAGTATAAGTAGTATGAGTAGCGCCTAATTCCTTGGCCAATGCGTTCATCTTTGCCAGGAAATTATTCAAACTGCCTGCATCCCACATAGCCAAAGTAAGGGCAATATTATCCGCCGAAGGAACTAAGAGTGCCTGGAGAAGTTGATATTCCGAGAGTTGTTCTCCTGCGACAACTTTTGCAACCGATCCGCCTCGATCGAGATATGTGCCAAAATAATCGGCGTCCTGTGCCGTCATTGTCAATAATGGACCCTGAGATCCTAACTTAAGCGGGTGATCCTTAAGTACTACTAGGGCAGTCATTATCTTTGCCACGCTTGCAATTGGAATAGGAGCTGAGTCATTGAAGTCCCCGATTTTCCCTATCCCTAAGACTGAGATACTTGCCTGTTCGGGCAATGGGGGCCAGGGAAGAATTGCATTTGATGCCGGGAGCAATATTGTTGAGTTTAGTTTGAGATAGGTAATTTTGGAATCAATTGAGTGAGCACTGGGATCACACGCAACAAGAAACACCCCAAAGAGTGGTAATGCAAACGTAATCAATAGTAGTGAAAATAACTTCGAATTAATTCTCATTTTAAAATAGCCCACATTTCACGACGCATCTATAATGGCGTCTAACTCCTCGGGCGTCATGTGCACGGTTCTAGCTTTAGAGCCTTCAGACGGACCCACAATACCTTTTCTTTCCAGCAAGTCCATTAATCTTCCAGCTCTAGCAAAACCTACTCGAAGTTTTCTTTGCAGCATAGAAGTTGAACCCAAACCAGATCTAACTACAAGTTCCATTGCCGCTTGAAGCAACTCATCGTCATCATCAGCTGACGAATAGTTTCCAAAAACTTGTTCTTCCGATGAAAGTTCTTCGATGAATGCTGGTGAGCTTTGCCTCCGCCAATGACCGACTACTGCGTGTACTTCTTTTTCAGTTACCCATGGACCTTGAATTCGCCTAGGTGAACTCGACGATGCAGTCAAAAGCAGCATGTCTCCCCTGCCAATCAACCGTTCGGCTCCCGCCTGATCAAGAATTACTCGTGAATCTGCAAGCGAGGACACTGAAAAGGCAAGCCTGGAAGGAATGTTGGCTTTAATAACTCCTGTAATTACATCAACAGAAGGCCTCTGAGTTGCTATTACTAAGTGGATTCCAACTGCCCGGGCCATCTGCGCAATTCTGCAGATGGACTCCTCCACGTCTCTTGCAGCTACCATCATCAAGTCGTTTAGCTCGTCAACGATAATTACTATATATGGAAGCCTCTCGGGCATAGTAGTTGTGGCTTCTTCTTGTAGTTCACTTAACTCAGTGGCATCTGGCTCCACATCTTCATTTTCTGCCTCTAAATCAACATCTAAAGATTCCTCGTCGGTTTCCAACGCGGGTAAAGTGCCGCTTTTAAGAATGGCTTGATAACTTGTAATATCTCTTACGCCAACTTCGGCCAAAAGATCATAACGCCTCTCCATCTCTTTGACGGCCCAATTTAAAACTCCCGCCGCTTTTTTTGGATTCACGACGACTTCGGTCAATAAATGTGGTAGTCCGTTGTACTGGCCAAGCTCAACTCTTTTTGGGTCAATTAGTATTAGCTTGACGTCTTCTGGAGTAGAGCGCATAAGAAGTGATGTAACCATCGAATTGATGCAGGACGATTTCCCAGCCCCAGTTGCCCCAGCTATCAAGAGGTGGGGCATCTCAGCCAAATTGGAAATGATAGTTCTCCCAGCTATGTCTCTCCCTAGAGGAATTTCCAGAGGATGACGAGATGACTTAGCTTCCTTTGTCGTAATGAGATCGCCTAATGTCACCAACTGGCGTACTCTGTTTGGAACTTCCACGCCGATCGCGGATCTTCCGGGAATTGGCGCTAAAATCCTGACATCAGGAGATGCCATTGCATAAGCTATATCTTTTGACAAGCTAGTAACTCTAGCTACCTTGACCCCGGCGCCAAGTTCCAATTCGTATCGAGTTACCGTTGGCCCCACCGTCGCACCAACAAGTACTGTCTCAACACCATGGGTTAGAAGAGCGCTAACTAGCTGGGTCCCTGCTGCATCCACGGCTTCTCTGTCTAGTCGGGCTGCCTCTGAATGAAGAAGCAGTGATATAGGAGGCAGTTTCCACTTGGCAACCGCGACATCTCCTATATTAAAACTAAGTTGATTTGCCACCCCAACTTCAGGCTCCTCGGGAAAAACTGGCGCCTCAACTTGGCTGTCATGGTCATCGACTATAGGATCTAACTCCTCAATCGGCTCTTCGGCTTGTGTCGTCTCTTGATCAATCTCCTCTATCTCTTTTTTAACTCTCGGACGTTTTTTAACCTTTGGTTCAAGCTCTTCGGCTTCTACGACTGGGCTTTGACGCTTGATTCCCTTTAGCAAATTGATTATCGAAGTAACCAAATCTTTAAATGTATGTCCAGACACAAGCATTAGACCAATAATGGCAATCACGGCAAATATGGTGGACGATCCAATGGTTCCAAATAAACGGCCAAGAGGTGAGCCCACTACGGCTCCAAGAATTCCTCCACTTGAGCGCAACTGGTTTAAGTCGGAACTAAGCGATAGAGTTGAACCTAAAACATCTGCGAGGCCAACAGTGGCCACTAGGGCTATTGTGAACCCAGCGAAAAGCGATGTCAGAATCTTTTTGTTATTGTCGGCTTCGCCAATGTCTGAATCACCAAATGACTCAGGGTTCCAGAGAATCACAAGACCGATAATCAATACTTCGACAATAAAGAGCCAGCTACCCCAACCCAACAGGTCTCTTATGCCCAGGTGGAAAAACCTTCCTGCAGGACCTATAAATGGCGTGGTAAACGAGAGAAAAAAAAGGGCGGACAAAAGTATCAGAAATAGCCCCCAAATATCTCTAGGAGCACTTTTTAATCTCGTATAAATCCAGCTAACAGTCTTTTTTACGTACTTGAGGGCGCTTTGGTCACGTGGGCTTTTTTGACGCGACGAATTTCTCGATCTCGAATGCCGTTTTGGCTGGGGAGACCTGCTTTTTGACCTAACCGAAGTTGTTGGCGAACTCGCCATTTCCATTCCAATTTACCACCGACGGCAGGTCGATTAGTGTCTCATATTTCCATGACAAATGGAACGATCATGGGTCGCCTCTTTGTTTTTCCAGAAACAAACTTCCCTAAAGACTTGCGCATGGCTTGGCGAAGTGCATCTAAATCGGTGCTTCCGTGGCCAAGCACCACTTCGATTGCTTCTTTCACTACCACTTTGGCTTCGTCTAGAAGATCCTCAGCTTCATCGGCATGAACCCATCCTCTGGTAATTACATCAGGACCCTTTATCACTGAAGCTTTAGTCACATCTACTCCGACTACGACCACGATTACGCCTTCTTCGCTTAAGATCTTTCTATCTTTCAATACTCCGTGTCCAACGTCGCCTACAATGCCATCAACGTATAGATACCCAGCCGAAACTTTGCCATCTTTTTCAAGCCCCGAGTTAGTGATCCTCAATGAATCGCCGTCAATACAAACTAACGCTCTTTCTTTGGCAAGTCCCAAGCTTCTCGCCAAATTGGCGTGGGCAACCAGATGCCGGTATTCTCCATGGACGGGAATAAACCATTCAGGTTTTGCCAAAGCATGGAAAACTGCAAGTTCGGATCTTCTTGCATGTCCGCTCGCATGGACCAATGCGATTCCAGAGTGAATCACTTCGCATCCTCTTCGCGATAGTCCATCTATAACTCTTGACACAGCTCTTTCGTTTCCAGGAATTGGCTGAGATGACAAAATGACTACATCGTCATTGCTCACGCTAAGCGCTCTGTGTTCTCCAGATGCCAAAAGAGATAGA